>JAQUGU010000004.1:3645-22652 GCA_028683995.1 Syntrophomonadaceae bacterium
GAAATCAAGGAAAAGTACTTGTACATATCTATGCCTATGCGTAAAGGGGCTCTGTTACCTATGCGCATAGGTCAAGAAATCAAAGTAATAATGCGCCACAGAAACAGTACGGTTGGTTTTCTTACTAAGGTCGTGGGCCGCAGAAGGGAACCTATACCCTATCTTATAATCACTAAACCCGAGCGTATTGTATCCATTAATCAGAAACGAGAATATGTTCGACTAAGCGTATCGCTACCAGTTCGTTTTCGGGTCATTGATGAAGAAGGAGGCTCGATTCAAGAGGGAGTTACCATAGATATTAGTGCCGGGGGAGCACTGTTTTCTACTCAGGCCGAGGTGAAGGCGGGACAAAAGATTGAGATTGAAATCCAGCTTTCACCAGAAAAAACATTCTCCTGCCATGCTCATGCTATCAGGATATTTGAAAGAGATAAAACGGATAAAAATGCCATTCGAGTTGCCATTGAATATGATGGTATTGGTGAAGGTCATCGGGATAGAATATTCAGGTTTATATTTGAAAAACAGAGGGAATGGCTTAAAAAGGGGATTACTTAGACAAAAGGAGGTATTCAATGGCTAAAATCAGGGTTCTGGTAGTAGATGACTCTGCCTTTATGCGTAAAATGATATCTGATATCATCAATAGCTCTCCGGAACTGGAGGTTATTGCAAAAGCACGTGATGGTAAAGATGCCATAAGTAAAACTAGAGAGCTGCAGCCTGATGTCATTACAATGGACATTGAAATGCCTGAAATGGACGGACTAACTGCCCTTAAGAACATAATGCAAGAAAATCCCTTACCCGTTATTATGCTTAGCAGTTTAACCAGGCAAGGTGCCGAACAGACGCTGCGGGCATTACAATTGGGGGCGGTTGATTTTATTGCCAAACCCTCCGGCCAGATATCCCTGGATATAGAACAAGTAAGTGCTGATATTATAAAAAAAGTTAAAGCAGTAGCAGGTACTAAGCAAAATATAATGAATCTTAATAGTAGTGTGAAAATACCAATACCTAGAAAAAACCCGGCGGCAAGAATTATTAAGCCGGATGAAATTCTAAATAAACTAGTTTTAATAGGTACATCTACGGGAGGACCTAAAGCTCTTTACCAGGTGATTCCCAGTTTGCCTGCAGAAATTGATGCAGCTGTTCTGGTGGTTCAACACATGCCTCCAGGGTTTACCCTTTCCCTGGCCAATCGCCTGGATTCCTTGTCCGAGGTACGGGTAAAAGAGGCCGAACAGGGTGAAAAGGTACTGGCGGGATGTGTTTACATAGCTCCTGGAGATTACCACATGATGCTTAATGTTCAAGGCCGGGATGCAGCTCAGGAATTATGTATTCATCTGGATAAGTCTGCACCTCGGGGAGGACTTCGCCCAGCTGTTGATGTACTACTGGAGTCGGCAGCGGAGAAGTTCTGGGGCAGAATGTTCTGTGTTATTATGACCGGAATGGGAGCTGACGGGGCTGCAGGAATCAAGAAGTTGAAGGAAAGGGGTGCTCGCATTATTGCTGAAGATCCCTCCACTTGTATAGTATACGGTATGCCCAAGGCTGCTGTAGAAACAGGTTTGGTCGATAAAATCGTCCCACTTCCTGATATAAGCGAGGAAATCTTAAAAACGCTAAATAGCCCGGTCAATTGGTAAACCCTGTGCCCGGAGGTTACAAAGGCCAATAAAAACAGATGGTGGGCAAAACCAGGCAACTGTCCCCATTATTCCAAATGTAAGTAATCCTAGGAGGTGGTTATACAATGAAAATGGATATGTCCCAGTACCTGGATGTTTTTTTAGAAGAAAGTAAAGAACATTTAGAAATCTTAAATCAGCGCCTGCTAGAACTGGAAAAGGACTCGGGCAATATTAATGCCCTGAATGAAATATTTCGCGCCGCCCATACCCTGAAAGGTATGTCTTCTACTATGGGTTTTGATGACCTGGCCGATCTCACTCATCATATGGAAAATGTATTATCAGATTTAAAGGAAGGTATTTTACCGGTTAATTCCACTGTGATTGATACAATATTTAAGTGCTTTGATCGACTCCAAATGATAATAGACAATATTCAAGCTAATGGCTCTGGAGAAACGGATAATAGTAATCTTATTAATATCCTGGAGAATATCAAAACCGGTAATTTTGAAGCTGCTGCCATTATTGAAAAAGAAATACCTGTACCCATCTTGATGCCGACGGAGGAAAACAGCTCGTCTCAGGAATCTTTTGCTTTTAACGAATACGATATTACCGTACTCAAGGAAGCAGTAAGCCGAGATTTCAAAATATATAATATTAAAGTCGCCATAGACCAGGGTTGTTTGATGAAATCAGTCCGGGCTTTTATGGTCTTTAAAGCTGTGGAAGAAGACGGAGAAATAATTAAATCTCTGCCTCCCGCCCAGGATCTTGATGAGGGCAAGTTTGATAATGATTTTGAAATCCTTCTAATCAGCACGGTTGCTGCAGACGCTCTGGAGAAACGGTTGGGCAATATTTCTGAGATTAATGTTTTGTATATTCGAGAAATCAATATTGATGTGCTCAGTACTAAACCAGTTATGGTAAATGGTGTTAATAATTTTAGCAAGTCTCCTTCGGACACTCCCGACAGTCCTCGCAGCCACAAGGCAAAACAAACGGTCAGGGTAGATATTGACCGTCTGGATAATCTAATGAACCTGGTTGGGGAACTGGTTATGCACAAGGGGCGCCTGGAGCAGATTGGTTTTAGCAACAAAATTAGTGAGTTAAATGAAACCATTGAACAAATCGACCGTATCAGCACTGATTTGCAGGCTGTAGTAATGAAGGTTCGCATGGTTCCTATAGAACAAGTGTTTAATCGCTTTCCCCGTATGGTTCGAGATTTGGCCAGGGATTTAAACAAAGAAGTTGATTTTCTTATAGAAGGAAAAGAAACTGAACTGGACCGAACTGTTATCGATGAGATAGGTGATCCCCTGGTTCATTTGCTCCGTAACGCTATTGATCATGGGTTGGAATCCTCCCAGGAAAGGCTTAAAAAAGGAAAATCGCAGCAAGGAACGGTTATACTTCGAGCCCGACACGAAGGAAATAACGTTTATATAGAGGTGGAGGATGACGGAGGAGGAATAGATACTGACCGGGTAATGGCAAAGGCGGTAGAGAAAGGGCTTTTAACCAGCCGTGAGGTTGAGCAATTAAGTCGGGAGGAGGCCATCGAATTACTATTCAACCCCGGCTTCAGTACCGCCCAGAACGTAACCGATATTTCCGGTCGAGGAGTTGGGCTGGATGTTGTAAAAACAAAAATCGAATCCCTAAGTGGAGAAATTTTTGTGGATTCCAAACCCGGACAGGGTACTCGTTTCAGAATTAAGTTACCGTTAACCCTGGCTATTATTCAGGCCCTTATGGTATCGGTACAGGATGAATTATATGCCATTCCACTAAGCTCCGTGGATGAAACTACCATGATAACCGCCTCGGATATAAAAATGGTGCAAAATCAGGAGGTTATAATGCTGCGGGGCAGTGTACTACCCCTGTATAGACTGGGTAACCTGCTGTCGGTGCCAGGTCAATCTGACAGCGATGATATGTACGTGGTTGTGGTTCGCAAGGCGGAAAGGCAAATTGGACTGGTAGTAGACAGCTTAATAGGTCAACAGGAAATAGTGATTAAATCTTTGGGCAGGCTGCTTGGAGGGATTCCTGGCTTAGCCGGCGCCATTGTTGCTGGTGATGGTCATGTAAGACTAATACTTGATATAATTACACTTTTCTAAAGGGGGTGCATTTATGGAGGAGAACAGAAACCTTTATTTTCAGGGTTCATACAGCCAGGATGACGAAATCCAGGTAGTAGCATTTAATCTGGGGAAAGAAGAATACGCAGTCGATATTCTTAATGTTCAAGAAATAAACCGGCTTTTAAACATAACCCGGGTGCCCAAATCGGAAAATCATATTGAAGGGGTAGTAAATCTCAGGGGCAATATTATTCCCATCATAAATCTGCATAAAAAATTTAATCTGCAATCAGAGGGCAATGAAGAGGATAAACGGATTGTTGTTTTTCAGTTTGATGATCTTAAAGTCGGAATAATAGTAGACGAAGTTTCCGAAGTACTGCGTTTGGGGAAAGAAGATATCGAAGACACAGAAAAAGTATATAGCTCTATAAATGCTGAGCATATAAAAGGTATTGCCAAGGTGAATAACAGGTTACTAATTTTGCTGGATCTATTAAAAATAATGGAATCGTAATAATTATAGGCAGGTGAATAAAGGTGGAAGACTTCACACAGCTATCCGGTTTACAGTTAGATGCGCTGAAAGAAATCGGGAATATTGGAGCCGGCAATGCAGCAACCGCCCTGGCGCAGATGGTTCAGACTAAAATTGATATGACCGTACCTCGGGTGAGTATTCTTCCCTTTGCTGATGTACCGGATCTTCTGGGCGGTGCTGACGCTCACGTAGTAGGCATCTATTTTATTGTAACCGGACCAGCACCTACCAGTATTCTATTCATACTTATCGCCGAAAAAGCCGGGTTATTAGTTGACATGTTGCTACAACGAAAAGCTGGTGAGACCGATGTATATAACCTTAGTGAAATGGAAATGTCGGCCATGATGGAGTTAGGAAACATACTATCGGCTACGTATCTTAATGCCATGTCCATGTTTACTCAACTAAATTTTACTCCTTCGGTTCCAGCTCTGGGTGTGGACATGGCAGGAGCAATTCTAAATGCCATACTGGCTCAGTTTGGAGAAATTGCAGATCACGTACTACTGCTGGAAACTGATTTTACCAAAGGTGAAGATGAAGTTGTGGGTCATTTCTTTCTACTACCGGAACCAGGTTCCCTGCAAACAATTTTAACGGCACTTGGGGTGAGTTATTGATGGCTAAAATTATCCAGGTGGGGATGGCAGATTTAAAAATGACCAGGGCGCCGGATCGGCTTATGACAGCCGGATTGGGCTCCTGTATCGGCATCTGCATTTATGACCGGGCGATAAAACTGGGTAGTCTGGCTCACATAATGTTGCCATCCAGTTTACAGGCCAAAAATCCTGAGAACAAGGCAAAATTTGCGGATAGCGCAATTGAGGTAGTTCTGGATATGATGTTAAAGAATGGGGCCAATCGTAGCCGCCTGCAGGCTAAAATTGCCGGTGGAGCCCAGATGTTTAAGTTTTCCGGAGAAAGCGATATTATGAAAATTGGGGAACGAAACGCTATAGCCGTAGAAGAAAATCTGCAAAAGCACCGTATTCCGTT
Organism: Syntrophomonadaceae bacterium; assembly: GCA_028683995.1. Taxonomy (GTDB): domain Bacteria; phylum Bacillota; class Syntrophomonadia; order Syntrophomonadales; family Syntrophomonadaceae; genus UBA4844. The sequence continues at coordinate 8,943 of JAQUGU010000004.1, forward strand.
ATTAGCGCGGGATACTGGAGGAAATTACGGGCGTACTATTACCTTTGATCCAGAAACAGGTGATTTAATGGTTAGAACCATAGGACATGGGGAGAGAATCATTTAATGAAAACAGATATGAGCATGAATTGGGTTCAATACAAAGAAAAAAAGGATATTGAAGCCCGGGATGATCTTATCATCCACTATGCTCATCTGGTCAAATACGTTGCTAACCGCCTGGCTATAAACCTTTCCTCAGTAGTTGAGGTAGATGAACTTATTTCCTATGGAATTGAAGGACTTATTGATGCAATTGAGAAATATGATCATAAGCGCAATATTAAATTTGAAACTTATGCCATAACCAGAGTTCGGGGCTCTATGATTGACGGACTCAGATCTATGGACTGGGTGCCGGTATCGGTTCGACAAAAGAGCAAGGAATTGGAAAGAACCTACACTATCCTGGAAAGTAAGCTGGGTCGCGCTGCTACTGATCTGGAGGTGGCCCAGGAAATGGGCATTACTCTTAACGAATTTGCCAACCTATTAAGAGAAGTCGCGGCAAACACGATAATATCACTGGATGATTTTATACCGGGTGATGATGGTGATGATAAAAAGAAGCGCATAGTAGATCTTCTGGAAGACCATAATACCAGTGATGCCCTGGAACTCTTGGAAATTTCTGAAGTAAAAGAATTACTGGCCAAAACCATTTCCCGGCTACCAGAAAAAGAAAAAACGGTAGTTTACCTGTATTATTATGAAGGGTTGACCTTAAAGGAAATAGGTATGGTACTTGGTTTATCCGAGTCCAGAATATCACAATTACATACCAAGGCTATTCTAAGGTTAAGAGGAAGTCTGAGTAAAAAGAAAAACCTGGTGGTATAGGTTGGGGGAGAAGCTTATGACAGATAACCAGTACAGCATTGATGGAAAAGCTAATATTATAATTGATAAAGATTTACTAAAAGCCTACCTTGAGATAGTGCCTCCCAGTGGTGGAGGAAACCCCTGCACCATGGAAATGGTAAAATCGGCACTGGCGGAGAAAAATATCAGCTTTGGTATTAATGAAGACAGTATCAAGGAAGCTCTGGAAGAAGAGAACTGGGGCTTTAAAATTTTGGTAGCAGAAGGAAAACCGCCGGTAAACGGCAAGGATGCTAAAATTATTTATAAATTTCCTTTGCCCTCTGAAAGAACGGGGCCCAAGATAGATGAGAAAGGCAATGTAAACTACTATGACCTGGGGCTTATACATAATGTAAAAATGGGCCAACTACTGGTGGAGAAAATCCCCGGTGATGATGGAAATCCAGGTACCAGTGTACTGGGAACTGAAATTCCGGCTAGAAAAGGCAAGGATATCAGGTTGCCCAGGGGCAATAATACAGTTGCGGATGAAGATGAGTTAAATTTATTTGCTACCATAGATGGTCATGTTAGCATCGCGGATAGCAAAGTAATAGTTAATCCTGTGCTAACTATTGCCAGGGATGTTGATTTTTCAACTGGTGATATAGACTTTGTGGGCAACGTCTGTATAAACGGTAATGTAAATTCTGGATTCAAGGTAAATTCGGGGGGAGACATTGAAATACGGGGTTTTATTGATGGGGCTGAAGTTACCGCCGCTGGTAGTATTCTGGTCAAGGGTGGAATTACCGGGTGTATGAAAACCCTGATTAAGGCCAGGGATAGTATACATGCTCATTTCGTAGAAAACTCCAGGTTGGATGCAGGTAGAGATGTAGCAGTTAGGGAAGCTATTATGCAATCTTACATTAAAGCAGGGGGGAATATCACAGTAAGCGGTCGCAAAGCTCTGATTGTAGGGGGAATTATTCAGGCCGGTAGGGAAGTAGAGGCCAGGGTTATGGGCTCCCAGTTGGCCACTCAGACCATAATAGAGGTTGGGGTAAGCCCTTATCTGAGGGAGGAGTACCAGGTACTAAACCGGGTCAAAGGTGAAAAAAAGAAAACTATGGATATTATTAATCATAATCTGCAAGTATTTCAGAGAAGTGGGATATCTCCCGAAAATCTTAGTGAGAAAAAGAAAATGGAACTAATTAAGATGCTGGATAATCTGAAAAATTTGCGTCAGGAATTGGAGCAAATAACGGAAAGAATAGCTGTTATAGAAAATGAATTCCAAAAGACCCAGGCTGCTAAAGTAAGGGTACTGGAAATTGTATATCCTGGAGTTCGTATAAGTATTGGTCAGTCCATTTACATAGTAAATGATCCGATAAAGTACTCCGAATTTATACTGGATCAAGGAGAAGTGAGGTTGACGTCGCTGCGTTAAAATGAAGGGAAGAACGATATGACTATTAAAAGCATCGATATGCAGGTTCTCGTTCAAAAAGTCGGCGATGTAGCAAAGATACAACAAGCTCAGCAGACCGGAAACAACCATCGACAGGAAGAATTCATAAAAAACATAAATGAACAAACCGACCGTTATACTAAAACGGTTAATAAGGCTTTGCAGAGCGAACACAAAAAAGTTCACGAAAAAGAGGAAAAAGAGAACCAATCCCGAAAAAGGTATAAAGGTAGCAACAAGCAAGAAAATGAAGAAACTACGGATAACAAACCGCAAAGTTGTAATGAAAGTGGTAGTACTCTGGACATTATTATTTAGAAAACAGACCCAGATAACAATTTTTAATTTTTAATTCTTAATTAATCTCGTACTATAGGTTACCACTATTGATTACAATCTCCTTTTGCTACCAGCACTTTATATTCTATTTTAAGGCAGGTGAATGGTAACGGCAGCAATTATTTTAAGTACGATAATTATAGTTTTGGCGGTTGCCTGTTATATGGTCTGGAGAAAATCCGGGTTACCGAGTGGATTTGCCGACCTAAAAAACACCATATTGGAAGCCCGTATGGTTCAGAACGATTTAAATTCAATGTTGGAGAAAAGCCTGGACGTCTCACGAGAAATTGTCATGAACATTGACAGCAGGCTGATCCTGATGGATGGGGAAGAGCAGGCATCAGAGGATGAGGTATCAACCCCGGAATTGCCTGATAGCAGTGCTATCAAGCCAAAGGCGAAAATAAGAATTTATGAACTGGCTCGGAGTTTGGGAATGAAGAGCTCCGATTTAATTTACCGGATGCAAGCGGCGGGCTATTCCTATGATAATCCTCTTAATACACTTGATGAAGCAACGGCCGGGATTATTATTGAAAACATAAATTATACCAGCCAAGATGAGCAGGACAACATTATCCAGATACAAGGTCAATCTCCAGCTCAGATTGCCGGGCAACAAAACCAGCCTACTCAACCGTTGAACATAGTTAGCGAGGTTGCCTTTTGCAACCCGATGGAGATAGACGATTTCGAGGCCCTGGAAACATGGATTGAAAACTTGAAAGAAGCTCATCCCTACATGGCGGTTAAGGCTTTGGCCGACAAAGGCTATTCTATCAGGGCTATTGCCAAACTTTTAGAACGGGGACAAGGTGAAGTCAGTTTAATACTTAACCTGGTTAACAAAAAGAGAGCATGTATGTAGGGAATTAAGAATTACCCCCCATGGCCGGAGGCCATACCCTAAAGGACATAGGGCAACCAGGCATGAAAATAGCAGATTAGGTTAAGTAATAGTTAAAAAAAGATTCTGCGTCTAAAAAGATTCTGGCTAGCTTGCAAAACCAGGTAAAATTATGCTATATTATCATTTGGTAATTACACACGCAGCTTGACTTTCTGAACGGTGCTAACTCTTAGTTTTCAGAGGGGATGAAACTGCGGAGGATTAAAACTGAAAGGAGTGATAATGGTGTCAGTAATTACTATGAAACAACTTCTGGAAGCAGGAGTACACTTCGGACACCAGACCCGCAGGTGGAATCCTAAGATGGCCACCTATATTTACATGGAGAGAAACGGCATCTATATTATTGATTTGCAGCAGACGGTAAAAATGTTTGATGTAGCTTATGAATTCATCAAATCTCTGGTTGCAGATGGAAAAGGCGTTCTCTTTGTTGGAACCAAGAAACAGGCCCAGGAAACCATAAGAGACGAAGCTAATAGGTGTGGTATGTATTTCGTAAACCAGCGCTGGCTGGGAGGTATGCTGACCAACTACAAAACCATAAGAAAAAGAGTATTTCGTCTAAGAGAACTGGAGAAAATGGAAAGTGAAGGTGCCTTTGAGGTGCTGACCAAAAAAGAGGTTGCCCACTTGCTTAATGAAAGGGAACGCTTAGAAAGGTTTTTGGGCGGGATCAAGGACATGGATAAGCTTCCTGGCGCTGTTTTTGTGGTAGATCCGCGCAAAGAGAAAATAGCGGTAGCAGAAGCCCGCAAGCTCAATATTCCGGTAATAGCGATAGTAGATACTAATTGCGATCCAGATGAAATCGACTATGTTATACCAGGAAATGATGATGCTATAAGGGCAGTTAAGCTAATATCTTCTAAAATTGCCGATGCGGTATTGGAAGGAAAACAAGGAGAACAGGTTACAGCATAAACAAATCAAGGGGTGTATGGATGTTTTCCTTAAGGCACCCCTTTTTTTATGAAAAAAATTAATTAGGAGGTTTAAATCAGTGGTTACTGCTGAAATGGTAAAAGAACTGCGGGAGAGAACTGGTGCAGGGATGATGGACTGTAAAAAAGCACTGGTAGCTACCGACGGAGACATTGAAAAGGCTGTAGATGAGTTGCGTACCAAAGGACTGGCTAGCGCAGCTAAAAAAGCCGGTAGAATTGCCAGTGAAGGTGTGGTCACCTCTTATATTCACGGCGGTGGTCGTATAGGGGTTTTGGTAGAAATTAACTGCGAAACCGATTTTGTGGGTAAAACTGCTGAATTTAAACAGTTGGCTTATGATATTGCTATGCAGATAGCAGCCTCAAATCCTGACTATGTCAGCCGGGAAGATGTTCCTGAAGCAGTTGTTATACATGAAAAGGAAGTTCTAAAAGCCCAGGCGCTGGAAGAAGGTAAACCGGAAAAGGTGATTGACAAAATGGTGGAAGGTCGCCTGGATAAGTTCTATAAGGAGCGCTGTCTGTTGGAACAGCAGTTTATTAAAGACCCCGACAAGACAGTGCAGCAGTTAATCCATGAACATGTTGCCAAGATTGGTGAGAATATAAATGTTAGAAGGTTTGCCCGTTATGAATTGGGGCAGGGAATAGAAAAGGAACAGGGTGATTTTGCTGCCGAGGTTATGGCCCAGATAAAAGGTTAATTAGAAAATAGACACTGAAAACACTGATAAATATGAATAACACTGAATTTCTTTAATAAACTTAACCCCGACCGCTATTTTCATAGGTGGTTGTGTGTGCTTGGCGCTCATGGCTGGTTAATATGAAAATAGAATTTTAATAGACGCGGAAACCGCGGAAGAGTAAGGATTTACGCGGAATTTTTTAAGGATTTTTTATCCGTGTATTTCCCAATAGATTCCCTGAATTCCGCGTCAAAAAGCCTTATTAGATAGCTACTATTTTCATAGGTGGTTGTGGCCTCCGGCCATGGGGGGTTAATAAGAAAATAGAATTTTAGCCGACGCGGAAACCGCGGGATAGTAAGGATATTACGCGGAATTTTTTAAGGATTTTTTAAAAATTATTTTTATCCGCGTAATTCCCAATAGATTCCCTGAATTTCGCGTCAAAAAAAGCCTTATTAGGTAGCAACTATTTTCATTGGTGTTTGCTGTGTGCCCTTTAGGGTATGGCCTCCGGCCATGGGGGGTTAATTAAGATAAAAGCTACTGTAATAAGTAATAGAGCAAGGGGGTAATCACTTGCAAAGTCCCAGGTATAAGAGGGTTGTACTAAAGCTAAGTGGTGAAGCACTGGCTGGAAGTAGCGGATATGGCATAGATCCCAGAACCCTGGTTTCGATAGCCGGACAGATAGTGGAAGTTGTAGCCAGGGGGGTAGAAGTCGCTATCGTTGTAGGCGGAGGCAACATCTGGCGTGGAGTAGCCGGTAGTGCTCAAGGTATGGATCGGGCTACTGCAGATTACATGGGAATGCTGGCCACAGAAATTAATGCCCTGGCTTTACAAGACGCTCTGGAAAAGCAGGGATTGGAAATCCGGGTAATGACAGCCATAGAGATGAAGGAAATAGCCGAACCTTACATAAGAAGGAGAGCTATTCGACACTTGGAAAAAGGAAGAGTAGTAATATTTGCCGCTGGCACCGGAAATCCGTATTTTTCCACTGATACCGCTGCTGCCCTTAGATCGGCGGAAATCGAGGCCGAGGTCATTTTAATGGCTAAAAAAGTAGATGGGGTATATGATTCTGACCCGCTTAAAAACCCTGACGCCAAGAAGTTTAGCTATTTGCAGTACATTGATGTTCTTAACCAGGGATTGGGAGTAATGGACTCCACCGCTGCTTCTTTATGCATGGATAACAAAATACCCATTATAGTATTTAACTTAATGGAGGATGGCAATATATTACGGGCGCTTATGGGTGACAATATAGGTACCTACGTAGGGGAGGTAAGACAGTGATAAAAGACATTTTAAATGATGCCGAAGAGCGGATGAAAAAAACCATTGAACATTTTACCGGGGATTTGGCCAGCCTGAGGGCAGGCAGAGCTAATCCTGCCATGGTCGAGAAAATATTAGTAGATTATTACGGTGAACCGACACCGCTCAACCAGCTGGCCAACATTACAGTCCCGGAAGCCAGGTTACTGGTAATTCAACCCTGGGATAAAGGCAGTATAGCCGATATTGAAAAAGCCATCATGAGATCAGACCTGGGGGTTAATCCCAACAATGACGGTAATGTAGTGCGTATCGCAATTCCCCAGCTTACTGAAGAGCGCCGAAAAGATTTGGTTAAGGTAGTAAAGAAAAGAGCAGAAGAAACCCGGGTAGCGGTAAGAAATATTCGCCGTGAAGGTAATGATATGGTTAAATCCAGCGAAAAAGAAAAATTAATTTCCGAGGATGAAAGCAAAAAAGGCATGGATGAGGTTCAAAAACTAACGGATAAGTACATCAAAGAGATTGATACTATAACTTCGGCTAAAGAAAAGGACATTATGGAAGTTTAATGCTGATAGCGGAAGGAAGAGGCATTGCAATTGGCAGTGGTAACCCAAAGTACGAGGTTAATTTTGAATTAATGTAGAAATCCTGCGCATTTCTTTATTACAATTAACGTACCCCCGAGTTTTTGCAGTGACATCAACCTTCTCTATGGTTATAATTATTACAAAAATACCCCCTGCTCGGGGGGTTTTGTAATTTAGCGAAAGAAGGGCTACTTTTGCTTAAAAGAATCAGCAATATAAATGGAGTCCTCGATAGCGGTTCCCTACCTCGTCACATAGCTATTATTATGGATGGTAATGGCAGGTGGGCAAGAAAACGGCTTATGCCCCGTACTATGGGACATAGGGCAGGCATGGGTTCTCTAAAACAGGTGGTAAAAGCCTGTGATGAATTAAAAATACCAGCACTAACCGTATATGCTTTTTCCACGGAGAACTGGAAACGACCTGACAGTGAAGTACAGTTTTTGATGAAACTGCTGGTAGAATTCCTTCATAAAGAACTGGCTGAGCTTAATGAAAATGATGTTTGTATTAATGTTATCGGAGATTATAGCGTCTTAAATCAGGAATGCCAGGACGAAATCAGGCAAGCCCTGTTAACTACCCGCAGCAACAAGGGGTTGTTATTTAATATAGCTTTAAATTATGGTGCCCGAGCAGAGATGGTTGAGGCCATAAAAAAAATAGTAGATGGAGTTATTAGTGGTGAGATATCCCGGGAAAGTATTTCTGAAGCTACTGTCGCCTCTTTTTTATACACCGGAGGGGTACCGGACCCCGACCTTTTGATAAGAACTGCCGGGGAATTGCGCTTAAGCAACTTTCTCCTCTGGCAATTAGCCTACACCGAGCTCTGGGTTACAGACCGTCTGTGGCCTGATTTTACCCGGGAGGATTTGTGGGCGGCTATACGGGATTACCAGCAGCGAGACAGAAGATTCGGTGCATTAACCGCATTAGAGAAGGGTGATGAGAGTGTTTAAAACCCGGGTGCTTACGGCAGTCATTGGCATTCCTGTTTTGTTGGGAGTATTGTATCTCGGGGGCATGTACTGGAAGTTATTTTTTGCGCTGATGGGAATAATGGCTTTTCTGGAGTTTGCTCGCATGATGTCTAATATTCAACTAAGGCCTTTGCTGGTACCGGGACTGCTTTTGTTGTTGTTACTCCTTTTTACCCCCGATTCATATTTATATCCTGGAATATTTGCCATATTAATACTGGCAGTGACTGTGTCCATCTTAAAGTATCCCGATTTAACCCTTAAAGATACCGCAATAAGCCTTTTTGGAGCTGCTTACATAGGGTTCTTATTAAGTTATGCGATAGAAATTGCTGATTTACAGCATTCTTTTATTATTATTGTACTAGCCCTGCTCCTTACCTGGGGTAGTGACACCGGGGCCTATTTTGCCGGCAAGGTGTGGGGGACACATAAAATGACTCCTATTCTGAGTCCGAATAAGACCTGGGAGGGGGCGATCGGGGGACTGGTAGTTTCTGCTATTACCGCCCTTATCTTTTTTTTGGTAATAGATATTGAAGGTGTTAGCCCTGCATATGCTTTATTGTTAGGGATAGGCGCAAGCATTCTGGCTCAACTGGGAGATTTTTTTATATCCGGGGCCAAGAGGTTCTTTCAAGTTAAAGACAGTGGAAAAATTATACCTGGACATGGAGGGGTATTAGACCGTTTTGACAGCTTCCTCCTGCTAGTTCCTCTGGTTTATTATTTTTCCATTTATATTATAATTTAATCTACGGTTGATTCCACTGCAAAAAGTAATAAATATGCATACGACTGAATAATTAGACGCGGAACCCTCGGAATCATTAGGGAACTACGCGGATTTATTTGGGATTAAAATAAAGAGAAATACAGAGTATTTCAACGATAATTCTTAATTATTAATTCAAAAACACTATCTTTTGACCACGTATTCACTAATATTCACTCACATAGGAGTTTTTGCAGTAGAATCATGGTTTTTTTATCTATTTAAAAAAGGGGGGAGTAAAATGGACCCTGAACTACAGAAGAATGTTAAACTATTAACCCGACTAACTATACTGGTTATGGCGCTGGTAGCTATATATCTTTTATTTACCTATGTATTCCCACTGGCAGGGCGGATACTATCATATCTTCCTGTAATCTTTCTGCCCTTTATCTTTGCTCTGCTATTAGCCTTGATAACCGAACCAGTAGTTCGATTTTGTGAAAAAAGGATAAGGCTTGGTAGAGCCTGGGCCGTAGTTATTAGCCTGATTATAGTGGTTGGAGGATTTATCTACCTGGTATCAGCAATTATTTCTATAATTATCAAGGATCTATCCCGGCTTTATCCTCAGGTAGCCCACTATTCCGATCAGATAATAAACCGGGTTATTAGTACCATTGGTGATTTCCAGGTTTTCTATCTGCGTTTAAATCTGCCTCCCCAGGTAGAGAACACCATACAGGACAATTTGGGGAAGAGTTTACAAGCCTTGCAAACGGTACTGGATGGTAGTATTAATGTATTGATACAAACCCTTGCTTTGTTGCCTGGTGCCTTGATATTCCTGATGATTGCTACCGTTGCTACTTTCTTTATAATGAAAGACCGGAAGGCTTTGAAGGAATTTTCTATGCATTTTATTCCCAGCAGCGCACAGTCCAAAACCGTAAAAATAACCAGTGAGTTGTTTGCGGCTCTGGTCGGATTTTTAAAGGCTTACAGCATATTAATTACCATTACCGCAGTGGTAACCATGGTATCGCTTAAAGTCTTGCGGGTGGACTATGCATTAACAATTGGTATTTTAGTAGGTATTTGCGATATATTACCGGTACTGGGACCAGGAACGATATTTGTACCCTGGATTCTCTGGAATTTTATAAGCGGAAATCATAGCCTGGCAATAGGCTTGTTGGTAGTATATGTTCTAATTTCCGTAGTCCGACAATTCCTGGAACCTAAAATTGTTGGGGATAATATCGGATTACATCCTCTGGCTACCCTGATATCGCTGTATGCCGGTCTGCAATTAGGAGGTATCATAGGGATGATAATGGGTCCGGTTACGGTGGTTATAATAATGGCTTGCTATCGGGCAGGTCTTTTTAAAGGCCTGGGATGGGGGAAGAAGGATTGAAAGACAAAATAGAAAATGAGAGTATAACTAATATTGTAATACTTGGATCTACCGGCTCTATAGGCAGGCAGGCTTTGGAAGTAGCCGATAAACACCCGCAGCGCTTTCGCGTAATTGCTCTTGCTGCCCGGGATGAAGTTTCCCTGCTGCAAGAGCAGGTGCAAAAATATAATCCTCTAGCAGTAGCTGTCTCTGACCCCAAGGCTTACCTGCAGTTAAAAGAGAAGATAGGTGGCCAATGTAGAGTTCTGGCCGGCATTGACGGCATATGCGAACTCAGTTCCCTGCCCGAGGTTGATACGGTGCTGGTAGCAGTTAGTGGAGCAGTAGGTATTAAACCAACTCTGGCGGCTATAAGAGCCCATAAGAGAATAGCTCTGGCTAATAAAGAAACTCTGGTTGCGGCTGGAGATATTGTTATGAAGTCGGCCCGAGAAGAAAACGTAGCCATTATCCCGGTAGATAGTGAGCATTCCGCTGTATTCCAGTGCCTTCAAGGCGAAAGCAGCTACTTGAAAAAGGTCTGGCTTACTGCTTCGGGCGGACCTTTTAGGAATTTTACCTCGGAAGAACTGGAAAAGGTTACCGTTGATATGGCATTAAAGCATCCTAACTGGTCGATGGGACCAAAAATAACTATTGATTCCGCCAGTCTTATGAATAAGGGTCTGGAAGTAATTGAAGCCCACCATTTGTTTAATGTTGATTATGACCTGATTCAGGTACTGGTGCAACGAGAAAGCGTTATCCATTCTATGGTAGAACTGGTGGATGGATCATTCCTGGCCCATCTGGGTGTAGCTGACATGCGTATCCCCATACAATACGCTTTAACCTGGCCTGGTAGGCTGGAGTCACCAGCCCGCAGCCTTGATTTTACCAGCCTGGCGAAGATACACTTTGACCAGGTGGATGATAGCCGTTTTCCTTGTTTGAGTTTGGCCTATGGGGCGGGTAGAGCAGGTGGTACCATGCCGGCGGTGTTAAACGCAGCCAATGAGATAGCCGTAAGCAGCTTCCTCAATGGTAAAATCAAATTTACGGATATACCGGGGCTGGTGGAAAAAACTATGGGCAAACATAACCTGGTAAAAGATCCGGGTCTGGAGATAATATTTGAGGCCGACAATTGGGCAAGGGAAACTTGCCAGGCTATGATAGACTAAAAAAGCGAGGGTTAAATAGCTAAAATGGACGCGGACTCGCTTCACTCGCGCGGATTTAGCAGGGATTTTCGCGGATTTTAATGATAAAAATAATAGATGGTTTATATTCTTATAAAGTCCGCGTGAATCCGGTTAGAAATCCGCGTTATCCGCGTCCATTCCCCGGTCTATTTTCTAATTAAGGGAGGAAAAGTATGAACACAGGTACTACTATATTGATAACCTTGCTGATTATTGCGGTACTTATACTGGTGCATGAATGGGGCCATTTTATAACTGCACGTAAAATAGGCATACCGGTATGGGAATTCAGTATTGGATTTGGTCCCAAAGTTTATGGTCGTAAAAAGGATGGAGTGGAATATTCCCTGCGCCTGATACCACTGGGTGGCTATGTACGTATGGCGGGGGAAGAACCGGGTGATGACAACGATCCGGAAGGTTTTAACAACCGTACGCCCCTGGAAAAGATAGCGGTAGCTTTTTCCGGACCCTTTATGAACTTTGTTTTAGCCCTTTTGATATTTGTTTATATTTATTCCGTGGTAGGTATACCTCAGGTTTCAGATCAGCCCCTGATTGGCCAGGTAGTTGCCAATACCCCGGCAGAACAAGGAGGACTTCAGGCCAATGACCTGGTTCTGAAGGCAAATAATGAAGATATCAAAACCTGGGAAGAGTTCACGGTTGCTATCAGTTCCACCCCAGAGGGGCAACCCCTTAACCTCAAGGTAAAACGTAATGAACAGGTGTTAAACCTGAGTATAACCCCGGTAAAAAATGAAACTACCGATAAACCCAGTATCGGGGTCATGAGTGCCCTGACTTATGATAAACAGGGGATAATAAACGCTATTAAAATTGGTTTTCAACAAACCTATGAGTTAACCGTCCTACTCTTATCCAGTTTGGGCATATTAATCAGCGGTGGAGCTTCCGTAAATGATTTGGCCGGACCGGTAGGTATTTACAAACTAATTGGGGAAGCAGCTCAGGCAGGCATGGTATTATTGCTTAGTTTTACTGCCTTCCTCAGTATTAACCTGGGAATATTAAACCTGCTTCCCATTCCGGCATTGGATGGAAGTCGGATTGTTTTTGCCCTGGTGGAGGCTATCAGGAAAAAACCCCTGGAACCTGAAAAAGAAGGTTTTATTCACTGGTTAGGTTTTCTATTTCTAATAATGTTAATGGTTCTGGTGACCTACAACGATATTGTACGATTAATAAAAGGGTAGTAAGAAAATAGGGTTTTTTGACGCAGAAGGACGTACCCATAGGGCACACGGATGTTCGCTAGCGCTCACTATTAAGGAAGCAGACCCTTCGGGCACAGATTAACGCTGATAATAATTAAGGAAAAGGAATCTGTGCAAATCACCCTTCACCCTTCGGGTACTACTGATGCTCCCGTTGGTCGCAATTAAGGTTGCTGTGTCAGAAATGTTGGAATCAAATTAATCTTATTTTCATGCGTGGTTGCGTTTGTTTAGTATTTTTTTATTTTAATGCTTTTTAAATCATAATGAATCTGCATTAATATGGGTCATTAAAGGAAAGTTTAGATGAGAAGAAAAAGTCGAATTATAAAAATAGGCAATGTCGCTATAGGCGGGGACAATCCGGTGGTGGTTCAGTCCATGACTAATACCGACACCAGGGATATTGACGCTACCGTAGAACAGATTCAGCGATTGGAGCAAGCTGGCTGTGAACTGGTGAGAGTTGCTGTTGTGGATGAGGAAGCTGCCAGGTCTATAGGAAAAATTAAAAGCCGGATAAATATTCCCCTGATTGCTGATATCCATTTTGATTACCGCCTGGCCCTGAAAAGTGTAGAGGCGGGTGCTGATGGCCTGCGGATTAATCCGGGTAACATAGGTGAACCCTGGAAGGTACAGGCAGTGGTAAAGTGCTGTCAGGAAAGAGAAATACCTATTAGAATAGGTGTAAACGCCGGTTCCCTGGATAAGAAACTGCTGGAACGCTATGGTGGGGTATGTGCTGAAGCTATGGTTGCAAGCGGTCTGGAGAATATTAAGATTCTGGAGGATATGGGCTTTGACCTCATAAAAATCTCCCTAAAAGCCTCATCAGTTATTTTATCACTACAGGCCTATCGGATGATGGCGGCAAAGGTTGATTATCCCCTGCATATAGGTATTACCGAAGCTGGTACCCGCGAGCGGGCTTTGATAAAATCAGCTTTAGGAATTGGTATGTTGCTTAGCGAGGGCATAGGGGATACCATACGGGTATCGCTTACTGCTGACCCGGTGGATGAAGTATGGGCGGCCTATGAGATTTTACGCAGCCTGGGTTTGCGCCAGCG
>JAQUGU010000123.1 GCA_028683995.1 Syntrophomonadaceae bacterium
TGAGGTTTGCTGCCAGGTATCTTCTTAATAGCATATCCTGATGCTCCTGCATAACGAATACTTAAACCGTCTTTCAGACGAAACCAGACTCGTCCGTAAGGGTTGTCCTTATCCAGCAGACGTACTGGTTCGCTGGGATCAAGGGTAAACTTGGCACCAAGAGCCCTTAAATCCTCAAATAATTTCCATTCCGGCTCTGTTTCCAACAACAGTTCTTCCAGATTACGGGCACGCTCCAGACCCAGTCGGCTGGTCCAGCGATGTTGAGTAAAACTATAGCCGCTGCTGTTGATTATGGGTGGTTTTTTTTCGATTACCTCACCCAGTTTAAAAGTTACCTGGAGCTCATCCAAATTCCGTTTTGGCCTCCAGGGAGTTAGAATTTCCTTTCTTTTAACAATGTCAATGCTTTCAACCCTGGCATAATGAGTTACCGCCCCGGGCCTACGTATTTCCAGGGGGGAGTAAATCGCCACCCACTTGGTAGCGTACTGGCGCAGTTGGGTCTTTAACACCGGCATATAATAGAGCTGCTCTTCAATAATCCATTGTAAATGCTGGGATTGGTTGCCGGCACTTAATGTACCTATGACTACGGGTTCTGCGGCAGATAAACGCCAATCCCGAGCCCGTTCATACATGCTATGGGGTAAGGTATGCTCTGCAATACTAAATCCACCCATTTTTAAGCTGTTGCGTAGCCACTCTCTAACATACTTTGTATTGGACGGTAAAAAGGGTAAAGCCCCTACTCCGATATGGGTTAGAGCTTTCCACAGCTTGCTGTCATAAAAAGCATCTTGCCCCATGCCTCCGGGAAAAACAGCTGCTGCCTGTACCACGGTTCTTCGTTGAACCGGATTCCCATCACTGCGGTTTTGAAATTCCAGTATAGCATCACGGTAACGGTGCATAGCATTCAGAGCATCTTCTGGAGGACCCTCGGAATTATACCGCTTCACATAATCATCTGAAGCCTCTAACCTGTATTTGGCATCAAGAACTAAATGCATTGCAGGCCAGGCCTCATTCTCCAGAGTAATAACCATGTCCGGACGCTGGGGAATGAGCATAGCCTCCCCCTGAAAGCTGGGGTTATAGGTAACGGTTATACGCTGGTCTCCTCCGGAAGCAAAACATACGCGTTGTTCTCTGCCGCGGTTAAGTAAAACCCGAAGGCCCATCTGTTTAACCGCAAACAGCTCTTTTACAGGGATTTGCTGCCCGCTCTCCTCACTCATCATACGAAGTAGAGCCAGATAGCACCAGTACTCATATAATAAATTCAAATCTTTAACTGATAACTGTAAGGGACCACCTTCAATCCGTAACCCCAGCGATAAAGCCAAGCAGTTGGTATAGGCTTCCTGGTAGCCGGGCAATCCTAATAACTGTAGCGAAACAAAACCTGCTGGAATTTCACCACTGGCTGCAGAAAATGGTTCCAGACCCTGCAGACGCAGTACCCGCTTTTCCATGTCCCCTAACTCCTGCAAAGCCTTACGGCGCCTGGGAGTGCGTTCCAACTGACGTTCTTCAAAGCGTAACCGGTTTAAACGCTGGTGAATAAGGTGCAGCTGTCGTGATAACCAGCGATGTTCCATAGTATCCAGGGTGCTCCGGGGACGGTCTTCATATATATACTCACGCACAGGGATATTACTTCTGGTCGTAATAAAATCACCTCGGCCTGAACCTTTCCTTACGGCTGCCAAAACCCGTCCATTTATATGCTTTATCTTTTCCACCCTTACCGGCATTTGCTCTCTTTGCAATCCCCTTACTGGTTTACGGGCAATAAAGTTTAACGCCTTTTCTAAATCATCTATAAGACCGCGTAACAGAACAAACCATTCCAAATTACTGGACGGGGAAGGAGCAATAGTGCCCATTTGGTAGGTTGAGCGCAGGTACTCCATGGCCAGACCTGTCATTATATCCTGTACATCTGCCAGAATTTCCTCATAATCACTAGCATAATCCAACTTACTGGGGAAAACTTCGACCTGAAATGAAAACTCCGGTTTATCATCAATTAGTACCGTAAATTCACTGTAACCTACCTGAGAACCAAAGTTAATATATCCATATACCGTCGAATGGTCATCATCATAATCCAAATCTCTAATTATAACCGGATCGCGATGCATTATATCCAGCTTGTGACCGGGAATGCAGCGGGCATACAGCTTGTAATTAGTTTCTTCAAAAAGACATGGTCCAGCATGTTGTTCCGGACAATCTGCGAGCTTTTGGGGTACGCCCTGGCGCCATATTCTTTGCCAGGCAAGATTTGTCCTGTGCTTGGTAATAATCAAACGACCCCATACATCTTTCCCGGGAGATTTTGCCCGTTCTTTGTTACTGGATAAACTAAATTTTAGGTGTACCAGATCACTTGCTAATTCAAAAAGCTGCTCCATAATATCACATCCAATAAGATGTAAATCCTTCAGTAAATAAACGATCCCACATCAGGCATAGTCTTGCAGCAGTACGGGGATAGTGGGCATTTTCCAGAAATGTAGGTCGACCAATTTTCTCCCAATCATCAACTATGGTGTTAGCATCCTCTTCGCTGATACTCTTTGACCCTTTAACCGCCCAACCCAATAACTGCAACACGACCTTTCGTACCGGGGTGCTGCCCCCGATAATTCGGGGTAATATTTTCATCTGTAATGCCAAATCCAGAGGATTAACCTGCATCCCACCATTGGTGACAAACGAGCTAATTATTTCCTCCGCATGCAATACAAATAAGGCTACTTCATCCCTTACTCGGTAACCCACCTGTAACTGGGCCTGAATCAAAATAGTGTTAACTTCAGTCAGCACCGTGATAACTTTCTCTATCTTCTGCTTGTCTTCTGTTGTAAGATTCTGCAGCCCATTCAGGCTAATAGCCTGGGGGAACCATAATTTAACCGGCCATATATTAATGTCAGGGGTCTCATCAATCTCATTTCCCCAGGATTCCAGATGTATCTCGGAAAACTCCAAAGTAAAAGCACGGTCAAGTACCTTGCGGCTGAATCCATAAGCACTTTCATCCATATTAACGGTACCCACGATAGCCAGGTTAGGAGGCAATACCTGTTGACCCCATTCTGCATTTTCCTCTTTTAAATCCTGGCAAATAAGTGGTGCGCTAATAAATCCCCCTGCACCATCGGAGTAGCGGTTTTCCACCTGGCTTAAAACCTCAGCAAAGTAATGCTCTACCCGTGCCAAATTCATCTCATCCATAATGCATACAAAATGTTTATCCGGATTATTAGCTGCCTCCCGGACTATTGACAGCAAAGCCCCTGGTTTGAACTGCCCCTGTAAATCACAATAGCCAAGCACATCAGAGCTATCGGTCCAATCAGGTCTCACCGGAATCAGATGACAAATTCCACCGGTTGCCCGACTGATTAAGGCCGGTAGTTTTGATTTTCCCGTACCCGAAACTCCCGCCAGAATTACAATTGGTTTTGTGCGCAGAGCAGCAACATAAGCAGCTATCTGCCATGGCTCAAAGGTATAGCCCTGGGCGGCTATGTTTTTAACCAAACTATCCACTCTATCATTCTCCTCATCGGCAGCGCTCAAACTGGAATTCGACTCATCAATATGAACATAAGCATTAAGTATAGTAACCAGATCTCTAGTAAGAACAACATCACTCGGTAATGCTTCAACTGGATAAAACTTGTAAGCAATGGTTGCTTTTTCATAATCGCTTCCCAGGCTACTATCAGCATATAATTTCATGTTGTTATCCAGTATAAAACCTGTTGTATCCAATTCTTTCAGGGAGGGGCGCATTTCTTCTGCTTTCTGTTGCAATTGCTCATAACCCTGTCTTCGCCCCACTGTTTGGATAATTTCGGTTACCCCTTGCATCAGACATAAATATAATCCTTGCATATCCTGGCAAAATAAATAGGCAACATAAATGCCCTTCTGAATCGAATCTGCTTTATTTTTATCCATAAACGCTATCCAGGGTACTTTGGCCCAGTTTCCCTGCCCTACACTCCACCGTAGCGTAACCTTATTTGGTATATTCCTATTATCATTAATTTTCTCTTCAATATCTTTAAAAACCTGCCATATTTGATGGTTGGAACTAAATTGTTCACCTAACCGAGCAGATACATAGTTTTTTAAAATAATTTGCAGGTTTTCACTTAATCCCTTAATTGGTTCAGGGCCTCGTTCATCAGCAAGTGTAATTATCTTAAAACCCTTTTTTATCAGATAATTATTAGCCTCATCACCACCACTAAAAGAACCAACCGGTTGCCCTGTTGCTATAGATATAATCTGCTTAACCGGATAGAGCTGATTCTCTCTTTCTATTGCATATTTATGATTCTTGTTATGCTGCCAATTTAACCATTCCGCGTTACTACGATATTCATCATCAAATTGTTTCATAGCTTCTAAGATAATATCTGCCGACACATCCTTAATCACTCCAGGTCCTCCTTCCATTGGCTAGCCTAAAACCATTATTTACTCCATTTTACACTTAATTGCCATTTACGTCTTGAACAGGAAAGAATAGTTCAATTTCTTCTAATGGGTAGCTGTATATCTATAGCGGGTTTGACTATTGCCTGTTACTTCAGATTTTTCTTTTGTGATTAGGTCGGGATTTTTTGCCTATAAGGATTTAGGCAAGAAATAAAGTACTGGGGATGGTCATAAACCTCCCCCATTAAGCTGCTGTTTTTTATAAGCTCAGCAGCAAATAGCTTAAATAAATGTCCCTTCAGCCCTACCAGACCGTAACGAAACTCCCTGGCATCATCGGGACCCAGAGGAACTGTATAATAAGGGGGCTCTTGCGGAATAAGCCTTTGACTGCTGTTACTACAAATAAACACCAGACGCTGCTTATTATTAACATGGGCCAGTGGCAGTTGTAATGCCTGCAGGTATTTCTCGCCCAACAGGAAAAAGACTAAATCATAGGGCGGCAGTAGTTCCTCCATTTTTTCGTGAATTTTTAGGAATTGGGCCCACTGCACTATTTCGCTTTTCTTCATTTTGTTAAATGTAACCTCATAGGGTAATACCGGATAATTCTCCGAAATTAGGCCATACCCGGCAGATACAATATAGACATCAACCATATCGTATCCGTATTTTTCCCGTAATGCTGAAACACCTTCGTTTAAACGAAGGTGCTGGGCTCCGGTATACATTTTTCCAGCGGGGAGAAGGTATGTATTAAGCTCTTTTTCCTTTTCCTCTAACCTTCTCGAATCCAAGAAGTCTTCTTGTTTGAGTACATCATCAGGTCTATGTATCTTACTACCCGTACAGGATGTTACAACTAATAGTTTATACATCAGATACTCCTCACAAT
>JAQUGU010000124.1 GCA_028683995.1 Syntrophomonadaceae bacterium
TAAACCGCTTCGTCCTGGGTACTGAGGGCATCACCGGGCAGGATAGTTACCTTACCTTCAAGGCCAGTCCCACCAGCAGGTAAAAATGCCTCCAGTGGACGGTATCGATAACTAGGCTCTGCACCATTTTGGTGCTGAGCAAGGCCACATAGAGCCCGGTGATACGGTTGCGGTTATGGGCGGCGGACCGGTTGGAATGTGCGGAATGACTACTGCCAGACTATGGGGACCTGCCGAAATTATTGCTGTTGACATCAACCAGGAACGTTTGGATTTCGCTGTGAAGAATGGTATTGCGGATGTAGGAATCAATCCCCAGAAAGTCAGTAGTGTCGGTGATGCAATTAGAGAACGGACCGGCGGGCGTGGAGCCGATGTCACCATCGAAGCCAACGGATTCAAACCCACCTTTGATATGGCAGTAGACAGCGTCAGACCAGGCGGTACTATTTCCCTGATAGGAGTTTTCGAAAAACCTCAGGAACTGGCTATGAATGAATTGTGGATTAAGAATATCAGAATTAGCATGGGACTGGTAAACGCCAACCGGATTCCAGAATTAATCAAGTTGATTCAAACCGGGAAAATTAATACCAATTACTTGATTACCCATCGTGCCCCCTTAAATGACATCCTTAAAGGGTATGATGTTTTTGGTGGCAAGAAAGATGGTTGCCTGAAGTGGGTAGTTACTCCCTATCAAAAATAGATTAAACAAATATTTACCGGGTAAATAAATGTTTATTATAGGCCGCAGCACTCCAACCGTAATAAGCTGGAGTTAAGGTAATTCATATTACCGTTCACAGGATTCATGTTCAAAGGTCGGAAGCCTCCCGTAATCGGGGGGCTTCCGGCCTTTTAGACTCATATACTGCAGATGGGAATGATTGCGGGAATATATGGATTCCTGTAATATCTAATCAAATGATTATTGGGGGAGAGTTTTTTGGAATATGAGCAAAAAATTTCGTAATCTAACCATTGCCTTAATCTGCATTTTAGCCCTGGCTATCCCCTGGGGTATTCGCCAGGTGCAGTTACATAAGGTACCGGAAGTGTACCAGGATGATAATATCCTTTTAATTAGCCGAATAGAGGGGAATAGGCTGCAGGTTTACCAGGAGGGAAAATGGCAGGATTTGTTTGTTAAGGGTGTTAATCTGGGTACGGCTTTACCCGGGCGCTGGTTTACTGAATTTCCCGCATCAAGCTCTATTTATACCAAATGGTTCGAACAGATTGCTGCTATGAACGCTAATTGTATCAGAGTTTATACCCTCCTTGATCCGGTCTTCTATGACAGCTTATACCGTTACAATCGTCTGCATTCAGAACAGCCTCTTTATCTACTCCAGGGGATTTGGCCACAGGAGCATCCTCCCCAGGATAATCTGCTTGATTCCAGGCAAACACAGGCAAACAGGGGGACGTTCTTTTTGTTTGGTTTTACCAAACAAAAAGAACGTCCCCCTGTTTGGTCCCTGTTTGGTCCGTATTGATACTATTACAAAACCTGGGTTGAAGGAAATGTAAGGGGGATTCTTCGCTATCGCCCAGAATGACACGTAAAAGAGCACTTTTTCAGTGGTCTCCAACCGTTCCCTTAACACCCCTTCAGTGAAAGCCGGGTGGCTTTTATTCGTATTAAGAAAAAAGAGGTTAAGGGAGGCATGAATTTGCAATGAAACGGCTTATTAGTTGTACTATGATTGTAATGCTGCTGGCCCTGGGTGCTGCACCGGCCCTGGCCAAATTAAAGACCCCCGGAGATTTTACCGATACACAGGGTCACTGGGCGCAGAAAAATATTAGTGCTGTTTGCAATCTGGGGTTGATGAGTGGAATGGGGGTTAATGGGCAGGGACATAAGATTTTCTCTCCGGACAGCCTGGTCAACCGGGCGCAGCTGGCGGTAGTGCTGCAAAACGTATTTGAACTGGATTATGGAGAAAAACGTTTTGTTAAACAGCCCCTGGCCAGCGACTATTACCAGGACGTAGATAACCAGATCTGGTACGCGGAAGCACTGACTCTCGCGGCTATTAATGAGGTCTTTGATGCTAATAGTAATTTCTACCCGCAACAGGCAGTTACCCGGATAGAAGTAGCCCGAGCTATACACCGCTGTGTTAATGCCAAAGGGTTAAGTATTCCTATGATTATGCTGATGCCTAATTACCGGGATATGGAGGGGCTGTCGCAGGAGGACACCAATGCCTTGGTATTCACCAGCAATACCGGTTTGATGAAAGGGGACGGCCAGTGCTGGAGGCCGCACGATAGGATTACCCGGGCAGAACTGGCCACGGTAGTAAATGGCCTGGTACGGCTACTGGGAGTAGATGAGAGTTATGATGTCAAGGTCACCAGCCGGGTAATAAAGGAAAAATCGGATATTATGGAGACTGACCTTAACATACCGGTGGTGAGCGGGCAGCTGGATTCCGGAGTGCTGTCAACTATCAATAAGCGTTTTGAAGAGGATGCCATGAATTTTAAACAAACCCTGGAGGCTGAGGTCAAGGAATATGCTGCCGAGTGTGAAGCAGCTGGCTACCCCATCCGGCCTTACCAGTTATTTACCCGCTATCAGCAGTGTTCTTTAAACGATGATATCTTAAGCCTTTATGTGGATTATTACCAGTACACTGGCGGTGCCCATGGAATGACCAACCGCCAAGCCTATAATATTGACCTGAAAAGTGGTAAATTACTGTCCCTGGCAGAGCTGTTTAAACCGGGCTACGACTATAAGGCAGTAATAGATAAAGAAATCAGCAGACAGATTACCCTGGATCCGGAACCTTATTTCGAGGGTGAGATGGGCTTTAAAGGCATTGCCCCGGAGCACAATTACTATCTGGAGGGAGAAAATCTGGTTATATATTTTAACCAGTATGAAATAGCTCCCTATGCCGCCGGAATTTGCGAGTTTAAAATACCGCTTACATTATTAGACGGTAAAAGTGCAATACTATAAGCTGTTAAATTACGTCTGACAGACAACTTTATTTCATATACATCTACCATGGTTCTGAGGCATGGTATTTGTGATATCATTAATAAAAGAACTAAAAGGAGGGAGTATTGTTGCGAAAAAGTTTAGTAATGTTAGCTACTTTCTTTTTGCTGTTTTTACTGGCAACGCCTGCGCTGGCGGATGTTAATTTAAATATTAACGGCAAATCGTATCAGCCAACCATTCAACCTCGGATTGAGGAAGGAAGCACCCTGGTACCTGTTTATCTGGCAGGTAGAGTACTGGGTGCTGAAATTACGGTATCAGATCAAAACGTAAACATAACAAATAACGGTCAGACCCTTACCCTTACCCTGGATAGTACAAAGGCAACTCTTAATGGGGAAACGGTAAACCTGCCGGTGGCCCCCCGGATGGAGAACGGCGAAGTAATGGTACCGCTACGGGCGGTTATGGAGTCTTTTAAGGCCAATGTAGATTGGCAGGGGCCGACTAGAACGGTAGCGATAAATTACCAGGAACAGCGCCAGGGTATGACCGTGGAGGAAATGCTGGCCAAATCCAGTGAAACTCTAGCCCAATACAATACTTATAAGACCAAAGTGGACATGAAACAGCAAATGGAAGTAAATAATCCACAAGCGCCTGGTAAAATGGAAAAAATGGATATGAAGATGGATATGGACATGTTCGTACAAAACAAGCCGATGCTGATTTATGGAAAAACCAGAGCTCAAGTGGCGCTTCCTGAGGGCACTGATAACACCGGAATGGAAGCTATGGATAATGAAATGCTGCTCAATGAGCAGGGAATGTTTATAACTATGCCCGGACAGGGTTGGGTGAAAATGACCATTCCGGGAGTAGATATGAAAGCTCTGATGGAACAATCGGGTAGCCAGGATCCGCTCAGCTCACTTAAGATGCTGAAGGACGCCGGAGTAATTATGAGCTTTGGCAATGACCAACAGAAAGACGGCTGCTCTTACTGGGTAATAAATGTAACCATGGGGGCAGACAGTATGACCCAGATCCTTCAGGACGCACTGAAACAGGTTCCTTTACCTCAGGCTGAGAGCACAGAGATTAACCAGGTTTTAGCCCAATTATTTAAAAACATGAAGGCTGATATGGTGTACAGTGTATGGATTAACCAGGAGAATTTCATCACTGATTATATGCAGCTGGATAGTGATGTAAGTATTAATATGCAGATTCCTCCTGAAATGGCTGAACAGGAGGAAGCAGTTGCAATGGATATGGCTATGAAGCAAAGCGCGTTTTATAAAAT
Organism: Syntrophomonadaceae bacterium; assembly: GCA_028683995.1. Lineage (GTDB taxonomy): Bacteria > Bacillota > Syntrophomonadia > Syntrophomonadales > Syntrophomonadaceae > UBA4844. The sequence goes on from JAQUGU010000124.1 coordinate 4,275, forward strand.
CTACGATCTGGATGTGCCTTTTACCGTACCAGATGTTAGCAAAGCAGTAGATATGAACGAAGTACTACAAAACATCAACTAGATTTTATTCCGCAGGTGTCAGGGGACGGTTCTCCTGACACCTGCTACACCTAACTAGTTTTACCCTTCGGAGGTACACTGGTCTTAAAATACCGGTCAATAATGGCTTCGGCCATACGCTTTTGTACTGCTGCCTGGGAGACCAGGTACATAGCCAGCAGGAACCATTCTATTAACTCCCCGGTTTCACCCTCCACACTTCCAGTCTTTTCCTTAATCAAATCCATCTTTTCTTCGCAAATCTCTTGCAATTGCTCTGCCTGGTCATTATTTATTTCCTGCACCAGGGAATAGACCAAATCAATAAAAGGATGGGTACCATTTTCTTCGGTTTCACTATGTTTATCCCCGGGTTTATGGAGAATACTAAATAACAAAGAAATATCATTAATGGATAATATTTGTTTGGCATTGTAAAGCATCAGCAGGGTTTCGATGTGCTGGCGGGAATATTTTTTCTGCCGGGGGGGGATAAGTATACCCGCTTTGGCGTAGTTGTTAATCATAGTTTTGGTAAGCAATTTATCCTTGGGATGGCGTTTTTGCTGGGCTAACTTTTTTTCAATAAAACCGGTAACCTGGTCAACATATAGATCAATATCGGGTATGTCGGTCAATAGTACCGGCTGGTGCGGGAGTATCTCATCAATAAGCGGATAAAGTTCTTCTTTTCGCAAAAGTGATAACCTCCTAAATGGCTTGATGTACTCTTACATTCCGGGGGACGAACGTTAAAATACAACCCGTCTTCATCAATCATAGCTTAATGTACTCTTACATTGCGGGGAGCACCTAACCTGTAGGGGCGAACCCATGTGTTCGCCCGGAGGCGGCAGCTCTAAATGCAACAGGATTCAAACCCCGGGTTTCAGTGGGCGGTAGGGCAGACATACGGGTTAAGCCCCTACATATTTAATTAAAACAGAATTAAAAATATATTGCAATTGCTTACTGCATAATATAGTATATGAATATA
>JAQUGU010000125.1 GCA_028683995.1 Syntrophomonadaceae bacterium
AAAGTTCGGAACTGGATAGTTGCCCCGTTTTTATGGCCGATTGCACGGCGGCACCCAGAGCAACGGCTTCATCGGGATTAATGTTGGTCAGGGGTTCTTGATTAAACAAATCTTTTATCAATTTACGTACGCAGGGAATGCGGGTAGAACCTCCCACCAGAATAATATCATTTATATCCTGCACGCTCAGATTAGCATCCTGTAGAACCAGATTGATACAATCGATGGTCTCTTGCAGGCGCTGGGCAATCATAGCTTCAAATTGGGCACGGGTAAAATCAGCCTGTAAGCCTACCGGCCGGTTATCTTTGGTCATAACCAGGGGCAGGGAAATATGGACCTGCTCTTTAGTAGATAAGAGCTTCTTAACTTTTTCGGCTTCTTCCTTCAGTAAAGCCCGGGCCCGTATATTTTTGACCGGATTCAGTCCACTTCCTTTTTTTATTTGCTCGGCCATCCAATCAACAATCATCCAGTCAAAGTCTTCTCCCCCCAGCATACGGTTACCATTTGAAGCCAGTACTTCCAGGAGGCCATCCATCATCTCCACTACCGAGACATCGAATGTTCCTCCGCCCAGGTCATATACTAAAATATTTTTGTTTTCCCGGGCGTGTTGTAGACCAAAAGCCAGGGCTGCGGCCGTGGGTTCGTTAATGATCCGGTCTACTATAAAGCCGGCCAGTTCTCCGGCTTGCTTGGTGGCGCGCCGTTGTTCATCAGTGAAGTAGGCGGGTACGGTAATGATAGCTTCCTTTTCACCTTCTCCATAATAGTTGTCAACATAGCTTTTCAACTCTTGCAGGATTAGCGCGGCAATTTCCTGAGGAAGAAATTTCTCTTTGGCCAAAGCGATAGGGCGCTCTGACCCCATTTTTCGCTTCACTGCGGCCACGGTGCGGTCCGGCATGGCAATCAGCGAACTGCGAGCCGTTTCCCCTACGATAATTCTGCCCTTCAAATCCATCATTACTACGGAAGGGATGATCTTGTCCCCCTGAGGGGAAGCCAGTAAGCGGGGTTGTCCATCTTCCCATAGCGCGACTGCAGAATTAGTAGTACCCAGGTCAATCCCGACAATAGGACGGGAAGTTTTATCCGACATCTTTTCCTGCTTTTTCATCATAGCTCACCTTCCTGATAATCATCCTGATAGGTTATGACCTGTCCTTTGCGCAAAATACTTCCATCGGCGCGGACAAAGCATCTGCGTACCACTTCGGCTATCTCATAAGGTACGGATTTGGTAGTATCTATTATATCGGGTTTAACGGGAACGCTGCGTTCAATGGCATCAATAGCTTCTGCCCAGCGGGGATCAAAACTATGACCTGCCAGCTTCCTTTCTATTACGCCCGCTTCACTCAGGGCCTGCAGGATTTGCTCGGCCCATTTCTCAAATAGAATCCTCCAACCGCTATCATCCTGCAGGCCTGTACTATGTAATAACATATCGATATCATCGAGGCAGTCTATTAATACTTCTGCCATGGAATCCAGGCGTTGCTGCAGTCTGTCAATAATTAAGCTATTTTTTTGATTAATCGCGGTTATTTCCAACAAACCTGTGGTTCGTTCATCGATCTGACTTATAACTTTGGTAAGCTGCTGACTGCTTTTATATTCAATACGAGCTATTCTGGACATCTGTTTTTCCAGTTCATCTATGCGATTGCCATGATGCGCCAACTGGTCATCAATTTTCGGCAACCAGGCTATCATGCCGGATGTTGAGGTATTTATTTCCAGTATTTGTTGGTGCAACTCTTCCATTTGTTCAGCCGGCTTTTTCGGTCGGTTCAAGTTTGACTGTCGCCGGAGGTTGCCCTCGCCTTTTATATCAGCCTTATTCCAGAACTTCCAATTCAATTTGTTTCGCCCCTTATATGAATTCGTAATATGTTTCTTAATGAGTCCTTGTCTGTCCATACAATTATTTCATCACCGTCTTTGATATTCCTTTAATTTAGCTTCTTTTTTTGTTTGGAAGTCGAGGCTACAAAATCTCCCGGCTTTTTCCGTACTAGCACCGAGGGAGTCTTGCTTTGACTCAGGGTACTCAAGTATAATGATAATTACAAAGTTTGGAATTGCTTACAGCCGTTTTTATATAATAAATCGCCTGCCGATGGTGAAAAGGAGGGAATGAAGATGTCCCTGGCCCCCCCCAAGCCTGATAAAAAATACAGCCATGCCGACTATTTGCAGTGGCCGGATGAAGAAAGATGGGAAATTATCAATGGAGTACCCTATGATATGAGCCCGGCGCCTTCCAGGGAACACCAGGAGATCTCCGGCGAGTTGTTCTTTCAACTCCGCTCATTTTTCAAGGATAGAAGCTGCCGGGTCTTTGCTGCTCCCTTTGATGTGCGCCTGCCGCAAGGGGATGAGAAGGACGAAGACATAACAAATGTCGTACAACCTGACCTCAGCATAATCTGCGATCTGGACAAATTGGATGAAAGGGGCTGCAAAGGTACCCCCACAGTGGTTATCGAGATCATTTCTCCTTCCACTGCCAAGAAAGAACTTAACGAGAAATTCAACCTTTATGAACGGAGCGCCATTCCCGAATATTGGGTGGTTTTTCCCGGTCTAAATGTAATAGTGCTTTATAGCCTGGATAACGAGGGCAAATATGAAAAAATCGGCGAGTATGCTGCCAACCAGGTTCTAACCAGCCCCCTCTTCCCCGGCCTGGAAGTCAGACTGGAGGAGGTTTTTCAAATAGAATCAAGCTCATAAAGCAGTTAAGGCACGATTGCTAAATATCCCCGGACTCATCTGCTGTAGCGTTTATCCCAGGCTTCCACCATTTGTTTAAAAAACTGCAGGCTCCATTCGTAATCTTCCTCCAGGTTGTCCAGGTATTGGCCGAAAAGGCTGGCCTGGTGCAAGATTGCCGAATCCGAGGACTGCCGCAAATCATTCAGAACCTCCCGGCTGCGCCCCGCCGCCTCTAAAGTTATCTCCCGCTCATTAATGAAACTGCTTTGCAGGTGCTCAGCCATTATTTTGCCCGTATTCCGTTCTGCTTCGTAATAGTCCCGGCGGCTGCCTTTTACCCATACCTTGCGAACGTTCTTCATACCTTCGAGAAAACGGATGTGTATACTAACCGTAGCTTTGCTCACTTCCAACTCAGAGGCAATATCCTCCAGCCCCAGGGGTTGATCAGCAAAAAACAGCAAGCCATAGATGCGTCCCACCACTTCCGGCATACCGAACATGGCATATACGCGACCAAAAGCATTCACCATAATATCACGAGCCTGCAAAAGGCGTTCCTGTTCCAAACTAGTTACCTCCTGACAATATGCTATTTTTAATAGTGTATCATTTTACGGCTATTGCTTTCATCAAACATTGATTTAATCTTTACGCGTGCATTTTCCTTAATATCCGTGCTGGCATCTCGTGCCACGGTCTGACCTGCTTTTAGGCCGCTGCTGATTTCCACCAGTTCTTGATTTTTCGGTCCGGTGTGCACGGTAACAGGCCTTTCTTAATGCCCCAAAATTTCCTTTAACCGTCTTTCGTACAGGACCTTTCCAAAAACCAGACAAATAGAGATAAATATTACTGACATAAAATTGAGTAGCCAGATATAACTCCACAGCAAAACCCCGGGATGGATAAAATATAGTCCCAGCAACGCACCGCAAAAAATCGTTGGGATCATGAAAGAAGCCGTGTAACCGAAAAGAATACCCGGATTAATCATGCCCATGGTTTGTTCCCATATCATCCCCGGCAGCAGTGCCGTATCCCGTTCTTCGAGATCTAAAAACCTTATTCCTATTACTATAACTGCCGCGATATGAGCTGCACTCAACAAAAACAGAGCAGCTCCGAACGAAAGCCCTTGAAACATATTAAGAGATAGTTTGATCCAAAAAAATCCCGCCGCCATCACTATAAGAGGAAACATCTCCAGCATAGCGGCCGTGAATTTGGCCAGCCCAACCTGCCACGAAATAAATCGGGGCAGCAGATATATTATCTTATTACCTTCTTTGGCGAAGATCGCGGCAAACCCGTCGTGTACGTTTAATACCATCACCAGATGACCGTAGATAAGAACTGCGATTATCCCTCCCTGCTCAAAAAGCGAAGTTTTGGACAGCGGCAGATAAAGCAGCAGGAACAGAATTACCGCCAGATACCGCGCATACTTGTACCAGTTTCGTTCTTCAGTAATCAGTTCCTTGTATAATATAGCCCGGAATACAGGCGTCAAGACCTGGTTAAATAAGAATACCTCCTTAAAAAATCGGGCCATATATTGATTAATCCGCATGCTCGGACTGATATTGGCGGCATCCAGACAGCTGCCAAATACCTTTTCCATATAGGCTGGGGCCTTCCAATGCATTGCACTCCAGAAAATTCCCACAGCGATAACGCAGCCGACCAGATTTATTCGCCAGAGGTACAAAACCATAATACTAGCCGCAGCCACGGTAACAGCGAAAAGGATAATCCAAACAGGTTGTTCCTTATTATTCAGGAAGTAAAACACCATAAAGAAACCCGTACATACCGCCAGGCTCAACAAGCCCAGAAATAGCACCAGCATCATCAATACGCCGGGTAACCCACCCAATTTTATACCGAAGACAATCAATACCGGCAGTAGCAAATGCCCAAAGCTTTTAAGGAATTTCTGGCCGGTATCAAACCAGTGATACCAGTACATCTGTTTAATTGAACAGGGTTTGGTGATCAGCCAAAACGCGTCCGGAGAAGTAAACCAGGCATTCACGGCGGTTACCGCGGTATAAAGAATGCCCGCCAGCGTAACCCCGGTCAGGGTCAGAACCGCTTGTAAAATCATGCGCGAACCGGCCATCTGAATTCGCTCTCCCATTACAACGAAAAGCGCAATCGCAATGGCCGGCGCCGTAATTAGCGAAATCACCTCGCGCCGGGTCCAATGCTTGTATGAAATTTTTTCCCGATAGATAACCAGCCTTAAACCTTCAATCATATTCTTCATCCTGCTGAACCAACCTGATAAATATATTTTCCAGAGAGGCATCCTGCATTTGGGTGATCTCCCTTAACTCATCCAGAGTCCCTTCAAAAATCAAGGACCCTCCCGCCAGGATTCCCACCCGGTCGCAGAGCTTTTCCGCCATTTCTAGTATGTGAGTTGAAAAAATGATCGTCTTCCCCTGATCGGTTAATTCGTGCAGTATCTTTTTGACCTGGATGATGCCGGTGGGGTCCAAACCATTGGTGGGCTCATCAAGCAGTATGATGGTGCTCCCTTTGATTAAAGTACCAATTAGTGAGATTTTGCGTTTCATACCTTGTGAATACGAGCC
>JAQUGU010000126.1 GCA_028683995.1 Syntrophomonadaceae bacterium
AATCCTCATAAGGTGTCCATTGCGAATACTCATCTTCAAACGGCATTGGTATGACATAATCATCAGAGAATTCATCAAAACTGAGCTGAGGAAGTTCCTCATAAGACACCTCTAAATTAACGGTGCCAGGCACTTAAGTTGTAAAGTTATTGAAATTGCATCCTGCGGGCACTACTGATGCTCCCCGGACCTTGGTATTAATTTTGTCTCTATAACTCAGGGTAAACGTGATCTGAGTACCGGTTCACTTTTAAGAATGCTGCATAAAAATATAAATCTTGTTATATGATGCACCCATTTTTTAACGATGCTTGTGCCTGCGGGTACAAAATGCTTAGATGGGTTTAGATGGCAGATACTTTAACATAATAAGAGCGTTGCCGCGGACCATCAAATTCGCAGAAATAGATTCCCTGCCAGGTTCCCAGCAACAAGCGGCCAGCGGTTACCGGTATAATTTGCGATATACCTATGGTGCTGGCTTTTAAATGGGCTGCGGAATCACTACGGCATTAGCAAGAATAACTCTAACCTTACTATTAAGAATAACAGTCGCGTCACCTGACCTTTATAGTATAATATTTACAGGAAGGCAGGTGATGAAATGAAAATCCAAAATCCCCATGATAGATTCTTCAAGGAAACCTTCGGCAAGGTTGAGGTGGCAAAGGATTTTTTAAATAATTACCTGCCGGAAAGTATTATAAAGGTCATAGATGTAGATACCTTGGAACCCCAAAAGGACAGCTTTATAAATGAAGAACTGCAAGAAGCTTTTTCTGATTTGCTTTTTAAGGCCAACATAAACAAGAGAGAAGGATATATTTATTTCCTCTTTGAGCACAAAAGCTATAGCAGTAAAGACATCGCTTTTCAACTGTTAAAGTATATGGTAGAAATTTGGGAAGCCAAAATCAAAAAAGAAAAAGCGGATAAGTTACCGGTGATAATACCGCTGGTAGTATACCATGGCAAAGACAGCTGGAAAATAGGGACCACGCTGGGAGAAATGATAACGGGATATGAAGACCTCCCGGAAGACATTAAGAGATTTACCCCGAATTATGAATATTTACTTTATGACCTTTCACGGTATACCGATGATGAGATAAAAGGTGAAGCAATAAATAGAATAGCAACGACTATAATGAGAGATATTTTCACGAAAGACAACAAGGGCCTGCTGGGGTCACTCTTTAGAGCAGTAAGCTATCTGCTGGAATTAGATGATAAACAGACCGGAATAGAATACTTTGAAACCCTGATGAGGTATATATTCAGCGCCAGAGCCGATTTGACCAGGGCAGATTTCAATGAAGTGGTTAGGAAAATTGAGACTACCTATCCGGAAGGGAGTGAAGCGGTAATGACTTTAGCGGAAATATTCAGAGAAGAAGGAAGAGAAGCGGGAATGGAAGCAGGAATGGAAGCAGGAATGGAAACAGGAGAAGCAAAAGCTCTTGCTAGAACTGCGATAAAGTTACTGACTAAAAAATTTGGATTGTTACCAGAGGAATTTAAGACGGGGATATCAAAATTAGACCCCCCAACTTTGGATGTTATGATTGATGGCATTTTGGATTACGAAAGCCTGGAAGAGGTAAAAAGGTATCTTCAGTAACCACAATAACTCTGTAAATAAGTCCGGGGGCAGTCCCCGGACTTAAACTACTGGGATTGCTATGGGCATAAATTCTTCCCTGGTGTTGTTCTGCGATGGCCCAGCATTCGTTCCTAATCCTACCCGGCCTATTCCATAGAAGCTAGTCAGCATAGCTGATGTCCTTGCGTTCGATGTTAATGAACACATTATCAAGTAAAGTTGCAGATTTAGGTAAAAAAGGATTTAGCTACTTGCCCAAAAATTACTGACGCGCTGAAACACAAACAGAATATAACAGTCCATTTTTGATATTTACTCATGTAAAATACCTCCCCAGGACGTTATTGGTTACCACTAATACTATGTTTCCTCGTTTTCAAAGAGTTCCTCTATCTTAACCTCAAAAAAGCGGGCCATTTTAAATGCCAGTTTAAGCGATGGATCATAGTGTTCTTTTTCGATAGCATTGATAGTAGCCCGGCTCACTTCCAGCTTTTCCGCCAGTTGCGCCTGGGTCAGGTTATGCATAGCACGGTATACTTTAACATAGTTTTTCATCCATGGCACCGCTGCACTAGTCCATCCGTGGACGTCGCAAGTTCCGCTCTCCATCGCGAATGAAGAGATCATCAGCAACCTTAAAAGCACCTGAAAAGGTGCATCAGTAGTACCAGTAGGGTGAAGTACCCGCAGGGCGATAGCTCAAGAGGTGTCTTATGAGGAACTTCCTCAGTTCAGTTTTGATGAATTCTCTGATGATTATGTCATACCAATGCCGTTTGAAGATGAGTATTCGCAATGGACACCATATAAGGACTGATTCAGCAGGCTTGTAAACTTAATAATATATTGACGACCTGGACAATAGCTGGCTATGAGGATTATTTTACGGCAGGATGGTGAATTTCTTATAGTCTATTTAACCATGCCCAGGTTTGGGATAAGGGTCTGCCGGTCAGTTCCATCTGCGGCAATAGTCAAGTTAGATTTCATAAACCCACTATAGTAACGTTTTTACCCATGAAAATTATAATTTCATGGGTAATATTGGGATAATAATGATGGCGTTATAATATTAACCAGTGATATACTGAGAAGGGTAAAAAAGCAAATTCCTATCTATTATCTATTATCTATTATCTATTATCTATCCGAAGTAACTCAGTCAAAGAGGTAACCCCCAGGCTGGCAGATGTGTTTTCTACCCGGATTATGGTTGAGAATGCTGCTGAATCAGCGGATAAAGTAGTACATTTAGCCCGGAATAATGGCTGGGAATATGCATATACTGATGTACCCCGTGCCATGTCCGGTCCTAACAGTTGCGGATTGACTATTAAAGTAAATGAAAAAGATGTGGATAAAGTGATGAGCCAGTTGGGCGAGGTAGGTAGGACCAGTGCGCCCCTGCACAATCGTCTGGAACTTACCCAGCAGTACAGCGAAGTAGAAAAGCAGATCAGCTTATTGCAGAAAGAAAAAGAAACTTTGCAGCAGACGGAATGTACTGAACAGTGCAAGCTGGATGAAATTGAACAACAGCTCCAGGGTTATTTACAGCAGAAAGCGGCACTGGACAAAGAGATGGAAATGACTACACTGGAGATTTACTTTGTGGGTGAAGTTAATCCCTAATTAAATAAGCTTACTTTGAGGCAGGAAGAGATTCCTGCCTTTTTTTGTGGTTGACAAGCGGATTATCTACTTGCAAATAGATTTGACATTTTAGGGCATATGGTTCTAAGATGTAATTAAAAGAAAAGGAATTAAGTGGTTATTATGATAGCAACCAGGCCTATTACAAAAGATCATGATGAGCCCTTCCTTTTTGCACTCTATGTGAGTTCCAGGCAATTGGAGATGCATTCCTGGGGATGGAGCAGTTACACCAATAGCACCTTCCATTGGAGGCGGTAGTAGTGGTGGAGGGAGCTCTACGCCAGCAATTATTTCCAACTCAGATTTCGTTTCACCCAGTACCGGTGGCACATTGTCCCTAGGAGGCCAGGTTACTCTGAATATTCCGGTCGGTACTTTACCCGGAACTGCTCCGGTCAACGTAAGTATTGCCACAGTCAGTTCACTATCGGCTGTGCCCGGAGGTTTCATGGTTCTTGGCAATATTTATGAAATCACTGTTGACGGTTCGAGCGGCTATGAGTTTAATGGACCGGTAACGCTTACTTTAAAATTCAATCCGGATCTGGTACCATCTGGTTCGAGCCCGGCCGTGTTTTATTTTGATACGTTATCCGGGCAATGGGTTAATATTGGAGGTATCATATCAGGTGATAAGATCAGTGTAAACGTCAATCATTTTACCAAGTTTGCGGTACTTGTCATCCAGGCTGTCAGCCAGCCGGATCAGGCAGCTGTGGTTTTTAAAGACACCAGCGGACATTGGGCTGAAGCGGCTATCAAGCGGATGGCAGAACTGGATGTAATCAAGGGTTATGCGGATGGAACATTTAAACCCAACCAGAGCATCACCAGAGCCGAATTTACCGTGGCACTGGTTAAAGCTCTCAAGCTGACCGGGCAAAATCCCAGAACATTCAAGGACAGCAACCAGCATTGGGCCCGGGAATATATCTCCATTGCAGCCGAAAACGGAATCGTCAATGGTTATGATTCTGAAAAATTTGGCCCGGACAATCCCATAAACCGGGAGCAAATAGCAGTGATGGTCATTAATGCGGCTCAACTTGATAAAGCAGTGGCCAACAAGAAGTTCGCAGACAACAGTCGCATTTCCATATGGGCAAGAGATTTCGTTAATACTGCGATTGCCGGTAATATAATAAGCGGTTATGATGACAATACTTTTAGACCCCAGAGCCAGGCGAGCCGAGCCGAGGCAGTCACGGTTATTAGTAAGATCATAAAATAACCATATTATCAAACCCCATAAGCTCCCTGCTCCGCAGGGAGCTTTGCCAACTTCAACTTGCAGAATTGGTCATGGCGGCAATCAAGGGGACGGTTCTCCCGATTGTCTTAGGTATGTTTTTAAGCCTTATATACTTCATAATACGTCAGTTCGGTTATTCGAACAATTTGCTTTATGCTCAAATCTTCAATATATTTAAGCTGCTTGATTGCTTCTCTCCGTTCCATTTGTGACATCTGTTACAAAGAAGAAATCGATTGCCCTTTTAGTTTCTCGTTTATCATATTTAGTGCACGGTTTTTCGATAGCATTGATAGTAGCCCGGCTGACTTCCAGTTTTCCCACCAGTTGCGCCTGGGTCAGGTTGTGCATAGCACGGTATACTTTAACATAGTATTTCATCTGCCGGTCTCCAATACTACATATGATAGAAGCCATATAGTCATACCAACGGTTAAAACGCCCAGCCAGAGCCGGGTATCTTCCGCACTAACCCAGGGTTGCAGCAGACTAAATATCAACATAATCATCAGGGCTAAAAAGCCGAATAAACCCGACCATAATACATGCTGTTGCTGGCGTTCATCAATGCCGTTTTCTATGGCATTATCAGTCCCGGCCAGGCGTGGTTTTGGAAGCAGGGGATATGAAATTATTATCTTTAATCAGTGCGATGCCTGAGTTGCCAATCAAATCGGTTCGTTTGGCCTTTTCCAAAGCTTCCCTTACCAATGCCTTGTTTTTAGGATTACGATATTGCAGTAAAGCCCGTTGGGCTTTGCGTTCCCAGGTCTCTCGGGGAACATAGAC
>JAQUGU010000127.1 GCA_028683995.1 Syntrophomonadaceae bacterium
GTGATGTAGTCTTCGGAATGGGGGGCGGCATGGCAGGCGGCAAGAAATTCAAGGCCGTACAAATCGGTGGAACGTCAGGTGGATTTATCCCGGAATCATTGCTGGATACACCGGTGGATTTTGATTCCATGCTGGCAATCGGAGCCACTCTGGGGTCAGGAGCAGTTTTCGTAATGGACGAGGACACAGATCTGGTGGATGTCATTGAGAGGATCACCAAATTCTTTGAACACGAATCCTGCGGTAAATGTACCCCTTGCAGAGAAGGTACCAAGAGAATGCACGAGATTTTGAAGAAAATTAATAGTGGTAAGGGAACTGCTCAAGATATCGCACTTTCGGAAAGACTAGGTCAGGTTATGACCAGAGCTTGCCTTTGTGGTTTAGGCCAGGCAGCACCCGGACCGGTACTGACTACCTTAAAGAATTTCAGGCCGGAATATAACGCCAAATTAGGGTAGTATCTACAGAAAAGAATAATATAGACTAATTAATCAAGGAACAGGCTCGATTTAACAAGCTCAACGGGTCTGTTCCTTGTCCCTGTTTACGGTTAATGATGTTTATCTTATACCCCCAAAAAATTAATACGCTGGTGATCAGAAGTGTTTAATCACGCCTTTTTGAAATTTCCTTTAGGCTCCCTTTAGAGATTAAGTTTTTCTCTAACATGCTTTTATCCTACTTTAAAACAGAAGTTTTTCTAAAACTTTACATATTGACATAAAATATATAATTCATTATAATTTAGTATAGTGATGTTATGATTAGTTATATTGAGTCATATAAATGACGGTGCCAATTAATGTGCTTGCATAATGATGTTACAACCTTATGAGATTAGTTTAGTCCATTTTTGTTTATCTAATAATTGCAATAACTACCTAAACATTCTGGTCCATAAGCAATGGGGAGCAATATCAGTTTTTGCCGCCATCACTCCGGGGGATGTCCACATAGCCGCAATACCGATGCTGGCTGGTGGCATCCCTTTAGTTTTCGATTAACGGGTCAATTAATTTGTTATACGTCGGTAAGAAAGAACCTAAAGCCCTGGTAAACAAAAGGAGGTAGTCGACTTGGAGTTAGACCTTAATGATGACAGATTAGTAATTGCCGGTTCGGGTAATGTTGCTTTAAATATTTATAAAATCGCCGCAATCTTGGGCTACAACATAACCGTTATTGATCATAGAGCCGATACGCTTACCCGGGAAAGATTCCCGGAAGCCAGTGAACTGCTTAGGGGGGATGTTGTTGAACTGCTTAGGGCTTATGAAATTACCGAAACCACCAGTATAGTTTTAGTAACTTACAACCATGAATTTGATGAGCCGGCCTTGCAGGTGGTTATTAATTCCCCGGCCAGGTATATAGGGGTGCTGGGCAATAAACGGAAGGTAACCGCCTATTTAAGCAGGCTGCAAGCACTGGGAATTTCAGAGGAGCTAATTAGTAGGGTTCATATACCGATTGGCCTTGATTTAGGAGGAGAGCTAGCCGCAGAAATAGCCCTGGCGGCAGTGGCGGAAATACAAGCCGTTAAATACGGACGTCCTGGAGGCTTTGTTGCCATAAAACAAGTTAATAAGGAGATTGAAAAACATGATGAATTATTTTGAGGAGGATTTGGAAAGGGCCCATGATTTTCACGGTCACATATGCCACGGTATTGTCCTGGGGGTGAGAATAGCCCGAGCTGGACTTAATTATCTGGGCATTGCAGATCCTGCTCAAAACCGTGATTTTCTCGTATATGTGGAAGCGGATCGCTGTATAGCGGATGCTGTATATTCAGTTACCGGCTGTTCCCTGGGGAAAAGGCGCTTGAAGTGGATTGATTATGGCAAAATGGCAGCAACCTTTATAGATATGAATAGTAAAAAAGGAATCAGAATCGTGGTATCAGCCTCGCAAAGAGCTCCAGAAAGTGGTGACATAGTTGGGTTCTGGAATTCCATACCTGATGAGGACTTATTCAAATTTGAAGCGGTAAGCGTAAACCTGAAACCGGAAGACCTCCCTGGAAAGCCTCTAAGTAGAGTAAAATGCGAAAGCTGTGGCGAAAACATCATGGATGGCAGGGAGCTTGTGGTTAATAGTCAGACCTTGTGCCGTGCCTGTGCTAACGGCGCATATTATGAAAAGCTATAAGAAATGGGGTACCAACAGTGTGGAAAATATATGATGAGCTAATTGATTTGATACCGGAGGATTTATTCGTACTAGATTGTATGGTCGGTCTCCACTGGACTCTGATTCGCTCGGAAAAGGGGTTGGGAGCTGCCATGACCTTAAAAGGAGGTCAGATAGGGAAGGAGCTTACCAACATTATCGGTATGCCGCTCAAAGATTTGGCGGCTTATGGTAAATCGTGGAATATGCTTCAGGCCTCCCTGGGTATGGCCGCCATCAACTCGGTATTAAATACCCCCGGCAACATTATGGCGACTACCGGCTGGGATGTTACTAAAATGATGGAGGCGGATGAGGCCAACGCGTTTAGCCAATTCTTGCCGGAAATTGCCGGTAAAAGGGTTGCCGTAATCGGCCATTTCCCCAACATTGAGTCCCTCAGCAGAACATGCCATCTATCTGTTATTGAAAGAGTACCACAGTCCGGAGATTATCCAGACCCGGCCAGTGAATACATACTTCCTCTGCAAGATTATGTCTTTATAACAGGTACCGCCTTTATCAATAAGACCATGCCGCGGCTGCTCGAACTGTCCCGAAGTGCCAAAACCATTCTGGTTGGGCCCAGCGTCCCGATAACCCCCATTCTTTTCAATTACGGGGTAGAAGCCATGGCGGGGATGGTTATTTTAGATGAAAAATCATGTTGGCAAGCTGGTCGGGAAGGCGGCAAAACCAAGGTGTTCAAGCAGGGCGGACAAATGGTTTGTATAAGGCGTTGATATCGCCGTTGACTGGGAAGAAGCTAATGAGTAAATATTTTAAATGGTTAGATTTAGGATTTATCCGAGTAATCCTACTTGTTCTAGTACCGATAGTAGCTTTCCTTTTTTCATTTGCAATAGGGCGCTATGGGATACCAGTATCCCAGCTTTTATCAACACTTTACGTGCATTATTTTGGTAGCAGTACCGCCCAGGCAAGCAATTTGGACACGGTAGTATTCAATATCAGGTTACCGCGTATCATAGCAGGTATGCTGGTCGGGGCCGCCCTTTCTACTGCCGGAGCCGCCTATCAGGGGATGTTTAAGAACCCTCTGGTTTCTCCGGATATCCTGGGTGCCTCTGCTGGTGCCGGGTTTGGTGCTTGTTTGGCTATATTTTTATCTCAATCTGTATATGTAATACAGATTTCTGCTTTTGTTTTCGGGCTGATCGCCGTACTTTTAGCCTGCCTGATAAATAAGCATCTGGATTACGATCCTACTCTAGGTCTGGTTCTCGGCGGTATACTTATCAGTACTCTTTTTTCTTCAGGTACTGGTGCCATAAAATATTTTGCTGATGCCAATGACAAGCTGCCGGAAATTACCTTTTGGTTGATGGGAAGCTTATCATCAGTAGATAAGAGGGATATTGCAAGCATTATTATCCCTATGTTAATAGGCTTTATACCCCTTTTTATTGTCAGGTGGAGAATAAATGTTTTAGCGTTTGGTGAAGAAGAAGCCCGTACTTTAGGGATTAATACGCGGAGGTTAAGATTCATCGTAATTATTAGCTCCACAGTGATAACTGCTGCATCGGTTTCTATTTGTGGCATGGTCGGATGGATTGGATTAGTGGTTCCCCATCTAGCACGTTCTATAGTAGGTCCTAACTATAGAACGCTCCTGCCAGTAACCGGTATATTAGGAGCCACCTATTTATTATTGGTCGACGATATAGCCCGTTGTCTGGGGTCGGTAGAAGTTCCTCTGGGCATACTCACAGCACTGCTGGGAGTGCCGTTTTTCATCATAATATTTAAAAATAATGTTAGGGGGTGGAAATAGCACTAAAAATCAATATATATCAGAGTACTCAAAAATAATGTCAGGGGGCGAAAGGGTGCTGGAGCTTAGAAACGTCAACTACAGTTACGGCCCCAGCCAGGTTATC
Source organism: Syntrophomonadaceae bacterium (assembly GCA_028683995.1). Lineage (GTDB taxonomy): Bacteria > Bacillota > Syntrophomonadia > Syntrophomonadales > Syntrophomonadaceae > UBA4844. The sequence continues at coordinate 4,080 of JAQUGU010000127.1, forward strand.
CATGATCTTTCCTTTAATCTGGAAGGCGGTGAATTTCTTTGTGTGCTGGGTCCCAATGGCTGTGGAAAAACGACCTTGTTAAAAAATATCCTCGGGTTATTATCCCCGTCTTCAGGGTCTATTCTCATAGATGGAGAAGACATACGATACTTGCCCCTAACCAGGCTAGCCCAAATTATGGGGTATATTCCCCAGGCCCATACCCCACCTTTCCCGTTCAAGGTTTTTGACGTTGTTCTTATGGGGAGAACCTCTTATATATCTAGTTTGGCCGTACCCGGTAAAGAGGATGAAAGAATAGCGCTGGAATCGCTAGAGGAGCTTAATATCAGCCATTTAAAAGATAAGATTTACACCAAAATAAGCGGCGGCGAAAGGCAGCTGGTGCTGATTGCCCGGGCTCTGGCGCAGCAGCCTAAAATTCTGATAATGGATGAGCCCACCAGCAGTCTGGACTTTGGCAAGCAGCATTTAGTTCTTGAACACATGCGGCATCTTTCCCAAAAAGGGATAAGTATACTTATGGTAACCCATGATCCAGATCAGGCATTTTTCTGTGCCCATAAAGTCGTTCTGATGAAAAAGGGCCGACTCTTAGACATAGGTACTCCCGAGGAAACTATTATTGAGAAATCGATGAAGGATATGTACGACATCGATGTTAAAATCAACGGCATGAAGCTGCCGGACAATAGAACCATCCGGGTTTGCATTCCTGTCCCTAAACCTTCGAAGCTTGTTAAGTGCCGCATTCCTCTGAATTCATTCAGGGGTGGTTCAAAGTTAGGTTGAGAGCGATAAATGGTAATATCTTAAATTTTAAGGGGATGTTTAAAAATGTTTAAACGAGGGAAAGTCAAAACAGCAATTATAGCAACAATGATGTTTATACTGATATGCACGCTATTTACTGGCTGTAGCAGTAAAAAAATCACTCAGACTCCACCGGCTCAGCCAACGGAACAAACCATAATCGACCATGCCGGAAGGTCGGTAACCATTCCTGCCAATATTGAAAAAGTCTATTACACCAGCCCTATCGGTATGATCATGGTATATACCATGGCACCCGAGAAGATGGCAGGATCGTCAATGCAACTCTCAGATAATGAAAAAAAGTACCTGCTTCCACAGGTAAAAGAGCTCCCCTATCTGGGCGGTTTACAAATGAATGCCAAGATAAATACTGAAGAACTGGTGA
>JAQUGU010000128.1 GCA_028683995.1 Syntrophomonadaceae bacterium
ATAGATTCCTCATCCCCAATAAAAGCCAGGGCTTCCAGACAGGTACAACGTAACAGTATGTTATCGCTACGCATTAATAACTCGTTTACTTTTGGGGTATAGTTGGTGTCCTCCATATGACCCAGGTATTCAACCGCAGTAATTATATTATTAATATCCAGATCATTTAAGGCCTCGGCAATCAGCTCAGCAGTGTTAAGGCTTTTAAGCTGGAATAGAATATCCAGAGCGAATTTGCGAATATCCTTGTCGGCATCACCCAGTATCTTTCTCATAAACTCGGTAGCAATTTCGCCCTGCATGGATAATATTTCTATACTGGCATTGCGGATAAAAGCATCTTCGCTTGACAACAAAGGAATTATTTTTTCTACAATTTCCCTGCCCTTTAAACCCTTCAGACAATTCACAATTACTTCCCTTACGAACCGGGATTCTTCCAACTCTAATCGTTCAATTAAAATCTTTATCCCTCCAGGGACTCCATCAAATGCTATGTCTTCGGCTGCAAAGGCTCTGGCTTTTTCGTCTCCGCTATGTAAATCGTAAATCAATTCATCAATACTGCCCAAGGACTCCACCTCCAGGGTTTATTTAACCTCGCACACTTATGTTTATGCAAAACTCATGCCATAAACAGGTAATGCTGTAAGTCCTGATTCCTTCATTTGACAGGCCTTAAGTCCTGTGCGGTTTTCGGACACCTGGTTGTATAAAATTGTAGGATTTTAGTACGGGACTCAGGTTAGTACGATTAACAAAGGTATCTTGTAAATAATTTCGCATTTAGAACTTGTTAATTGTCGAGCGTTAGGAGTAAGGACTTAGGGCTGAGGCGTTGGCTTGAGGATTATAGGGGCAAGTCCATCATAATCAATCTGCGTTCATCAGCGTCAAAAAACCGGTTTCTCCATTTTAGTTGGTGGTTGCGTCCCCCGGGCATACGGCTAATTTTAAAAAGCAAAAAACCCCTCCATTACGGAGGAGCTTTTCACTTTGCATAGCTCATTCACTATCTCTTTATTTATCCTTCATACCAGGTGCAACACCTGGTATGAAGGCGGTGAATGACCATTTAGTTTAGTTTAGCCTGGTATTCACTGTTAAAGTTTTTGAGAGTGGTCAATACTGGTGAAGGTGCGGCCTGGCCCAGACCACAGAGACAGGCTTTGGTCATAACCGTACCCAGTCTCTCCAGGAGGGATAAATCCCCGCCACTACCTTGACCAGCGTCCAGTTTTTCCATCATTTCGTGTATGCGTTTGGTACCTTCGCGACAGGGAGAACATTTGCCACAGGATTCATGTTCAAAGAAACCTGCAATCCTGGCTACTACATTTACTATATCACGAGTCTCATCCATTACAAATACTGCGCCTGAACCCAGTACGGCACCTATGACAGTCATGGAATCAAAATCAATGGGTGTGTCCAGCATGGATTCCGGAATAAAGCCACCGGAAGTACCACCTATCTGAACCGCCTTGAACTTTTTACCACCCCGGATGCCGCCGCCAAAGTCATAAATAACCTGGCGAATGCTGGTGTTGGTAGGTACTTCAAAAACGGTGCGGTTATTGACATCACCAGTTAAAGTAACGACTTTGGTACCGGGATATTTTTCCGCCCCTATAGATTTGTACCAGTCAGCACCTTTTTCCAGTATTATCGGGATATTGGCAAAGGTTTCAACGTTATTTACTATTGTAGGCTTCTGCCATAAACCAATAACCGGCGGGAATGGTGGTTTGAAACGGGGTTCTCCGCGATTACCTTCAATGGATTCAATCAGGGCACTTTCTTCACCGCAGACATAAGCTCCGGCTCCCATCCTGACTTCAATGTCGAAATCTCCCAGAACACCTTTTTCTTTAGCCTGGGCTATAGCCTGATTAAGGATATCAACTACATAAGGATATTCTCCCCGGCAGTAGATATAGCCTTTATTGGCACCTATGGCATAACCGCATATGGCCATACCTTCCAGTACCGACTGGGGATCATTTTCCATTATGGTACGGTCTTTATAAGTTCCGGGTTCACCTTCATCAGCATTGCAGACGACATATTTTTGCTCGGACTGTACTTTGTAGGAAAAGCTCCATTTCATACCACAATTAAAGCCAGCCCCGCCGCGTCCCCGCAACCCAGACTTTTTAACTTCTTCCATTAAAGCTTCCTGTCCCATCTGGCGTGCTTTTTCCAGGGACTTGTAGCCCCCGGCATTAATGTAGTCTTCTATTTTTAGGGGATCTATTTTACCCATGTTACGCAAGACGATGCGCATTTCCTCAGCCATTGTATTCCCTCCTTTCATTATTTGTATGCGGCCAGAATGCCGGGTATTTTTTCTGGGGTTATATCGCCATAAGGCTTGCTATTAACGGTTATCACCGGAGTAGCCTGGCACTGGCCTACACATTCACAAAATTCCAGGGTAAATTTACCATCAGCAGTGCTTTCTCCCATCTTGATACCCAGTTCCTTTTCCAAAGCGTTTACTACTTCTTTAGCTCCGGCCACATGACAGGGTGCACTTTCACAAATGCGAATTACATTTTTGCCCCGTTCTCCAACCTTAAGATATGAATAAAAAGTTGCCACCCCATAAGCTTTAGCCAGGGGCAAGTCAAAGACCTGAGCAGCATAGGCTATAGAGTCTTCAGGAATGAAACTATATTCCCTCTGCAGGGCATGATAAGCTTCAATAATGCCGCCGGGAAGATCTTTATACCGGTTAATTATTTCCTTGTAGTCCGCCATTACATGTTCACCTCCCTGGGGTTAAATAATAAATCTATTCATCAAGGAATTAAAATAAATCCATTTCTAATTACATCTTTCAAGGCATGAGCAGTTTTAAGGCTGCTCCAACCTTATACTACTGGGATCCAGTAAGATAACCGAAACTAAAGTACCTGCTGCAATTGCCGGATTTCCGGCAGGTAAGTCAATCAAGGCGTTACAGTTCACCAGCGAACGAATCATGCCTGGCTTTTGCCCGGGTAAAACCTTTACCCTCCAGGTGCTGCCATCAGTAGTTAAAGAGGCCCGTACAAAACGTCGGTCACTACCTTTGGCACCTATATTATCCAGACATTGAGCTTTTACCCTGGGGGTATAAGGCTCCTTTCTCTGTAGAGCACGAATCACCGGAGCAACTAGCAGTTCATAACCTACAGCACAGGCAGCCGGATTGCCGGACAGGGAAATAAGATACTTCTTATTCCATAACGCGGCTCCGTTATGACCGCCTGGTTGAATGGGAACTCCCCAGAAAAGCATATCCCCGCCCAGTTCTTGAAAGAGCTGTTTGCTCTGTGCCTCTAACCGAGCATAAGTTCCACCTATAGTTATAAGCAGGTCAGCCTTTTCCAGTATCTCCCGCATGTAAGCTATAAGTTCAACTCGCTCTCTGCTGCCAGCAAGATCCAGCGTTACTATTTGGGCACCATCTCGCCCGACCAGAGCCGCCAGCAGGGGTCCGTTACTGTCTCTTAAACAACCGGGACTGGAAGTCTCTCTCCATGACACCAGTTGGTCTCCCAGGCTGAGGACTGCTACCCGAGGACTGCTGTACACCTGTACTTCAGTCCTTCCTTGAGCAGCCAGCACTGATATTAACCCGGGGGTAATTATACTCCCCTCCGGGGCATATAGCTCACCAGCCTTGAAATCCTCACCCGCCTGGCGAATAAATTCGCCCGCCCTGACTGCTTTCCCCAGGTAGATTTCCGTATCTCCAATTTCTATATCTTCATGGGGAATCAGAGCTGCACTACCCTCTGGAATAGCTTCACCAGTTCTCACCTCGAAAGTCTCTCCGCTGTTTAAGAGCGTCTGCGTTAATTGCTCTGCTGACACGGAAGCAGCTATAGTAAGTTTTTTGTTTCCCTGAAGGTCATCTGCATGCAAAACATAGCCATCCCGTGCTCCTGATGACCATGCGGGAAGGTTTTCTGCTGCGACCACATCCTCAGCCAGAACCTGACCGTTGGCGTTTAATATGGATAGCTTCTCTACCGCCAGCGGTATAAGGTTTTGCAACAAAAGCTGCTGAGCTTCTTCTAGACTTACATTAAACAGCACTGCCTGACCTCCGTTCTTAAAAACTGCTTTTGCCAAAGGGGCAAATGGGATAATGGCAGACTTTACATTCTTCACAAAAGCCACCATGTCCCAGTGCCACTATATCTGCCCGGCTTATACGCTCACCGGCAAAAATACGAGGCAGTAAAAGGTCAAAAGTAGTGGTACGACTGAACAAAGCACCGGCCGGAACACCACATATAGCAACGTGCTCGCGGTAAGCCACCATGTTCTGGGTTCCCGGAAGAGCCGGCGCCCCATAAAAGACTACTTCCGCTCCGCTAGCTCTTATCCCCAGAGGCGTGACATCGTCAGGATCTACTGACATGCCACCGGTGACTACAACCAGTTCAGCGCCTTCTTCAATATAATTGTTTATTTCCTGGGCAATTATCTCGGGATTATCAGGGACAATAACCTGTCCCATGATTCTGCCCCCAAATGGAGTTACTTTTTTACGGATTAACCTGCCAAAACCATCTTTTATCTGGCCATTATATATTTCACTTCCGGTAGTAACAATTCCCACCCAAAGCGGGCTAAAAGGCATAACCGAAACCAGCGGTTCCGGGTTGGAAGCCAGCTTTTCAGCTTCCTCCAGGATATACCTTTCGATGGCCAGAGGTATTACCCGAGTACCTGCCACCAGCTGCCCTTTAACTACAGGGCGTTTATTATGCATGGTGACAAAAACAACGTTTTCCAGGTTGTTAATCCAATTAAGCCGGTTTACATCTATATTTAGTAATCCATCATACTGGGCACAGAGATTAACCCGACCCTGGCTGGGTTCAGTAGAGCTTAAACCCCTACCCGCTGCCAAACTGGCCAGCCTGGTAGCAGCTTCATCCTCATGAACCAGATTATCCTGCGGTTCCCATACGTAGATATGTTCCTTACCCATATCCAACAGTATAGGGACATCAGCCGGGGTTATTAACTGTCCTCTGCGGTAGGCCCGGTATTTTTCCCTCCCGGGTACCACTTTGGTAATATCATGGCAAAGCTCCAATCCTACTGCCTCTTGAACAGGTACCTTTTTCATTCTTAAGCCTCCT
>JAQUGU010000129.1 GCA_028683995.1 Syntrophomonadaceae bacterium
ATCTGAACATTTTGAGAAAAGGTACTTAGAAATGGAAGTGCTTATTATACCTTTTTTGCAGTTCCTGATACTTTGTTTCCTCAGTTGCACATCTAATTACCAACTTCTTTTTGAAAATAAATGGTATTGACAGGGAATAATGACATTAGTCTAGAAGAACAGGTTATTGTACGATGAAATCAATATCGTATTTCATACGATATTGATAAACATAGGAGCGTGCATACAGTTTGACGGAAATAAAATATAGTGCGGCATTAACCGGCGAACCCTTCCTGTTTTATGAAAGTAGGCAGATGGCCAGGCTCAAACTGAGCGGCCGTAACCAGCAGCAAATCCGGGAAGAAATAAAAAGCCAAAACCTCTTTCAGTATGCTACGGAAAAGAGCCTTAATAAAAGGATTAATGCAGTACAAAAACGCATAAATGCATTGGATGAAACCATGCTTAGATTTTTGGCAGAAAAACCGTCCGCCACCGCTAAAATCATCAACCTGTACGCCATAATGAAAACTAATAAGCTCATGTTGGATTTTATGATAGAAGTAATCGGCGAGAAGTTTGAACATAATAACCTGATTCTGGAAAAAAGAGACCTGAATGAATTCTTTGCTGCCAAAAGGGAGCAGCAGGCGAATATAGCCCGCTGGAGCGATGAAACTGTGGCCAAATTAAAACGGGTGTTACCCCGAATCATTTTGGAAGCTGGTATTCTGGCTGATCGTAATACCGGAATACTACAGCGACTCACTCTGGACAAAGATATTGAAAAATACTTTCGGGACCATGGAGAAATAGAATTTTTAAAAGCCACGGGGACCAGAGTTTAAAACGGGAGATGGAAAAATGAACATCACCAGTAAGCGATTAGAGCAGATTATCCCCAGGATACAGTCTGAATCATTCATTCAGAACAAAGGACTGGGGAATGAAATCGGCTTTTACATATTTGACTATGACCCGGCCGATGAAATGCTGGTTCGGGATTATATTAAACACATAAAGAGTAAATTCAACTACGAAGGGTCTAATCGCCGAATAATAGAATACGATTTATACGAAATCCTGCTGGAAATCACCCGGGAAAAGAAAATTTTCGACCAAATATTGATAATGGAAGAAAAACGGGGACAGGCTGCACTGGCAGAGGCTATTATGCAAGCCGCCGGTTATCAGGACTACATTGATAAAATGACCTTTGAACATAAGCCTGGCGATGTACTATTCCTTACCGGGGTGGGAAAAGTATATCCCTTTATGCGTTGTCATAACATCTTAAACAATCTCCATCATGTATTTGACCAACTGCCAGTGGTGCTTTTCTTCCCGGGCAGTTATGATGGACAGTCATTGAAATTGTTTAACCGTTTTCAAGACGAGAATTACTATCGCGCTTTCCAGTTGATAAAATAGGTAAGGCGTGAGGCGCGTGGTGTGAGGCGGAGCGAACTTGGGGACTGTCCCTGCTGTTTCGCCTGGAACCAAGGAAACAGAGGGACTGTCCCCATGTTCGCGGGGCGAGGGGCTCGTACGGTGTAGGGGCGGACCCGTGTGTCCGCCCGGCGGAGCAGTATATAATTGTTCCCGGGCACTTTTCATCCGCAGTTTAATGTACCTGGCATCACAGGGGTTAATCAACAATTCAGGATACGGAGGTTTTTATATGCGGGTTCGGGAAATGTTTAAAAAGGAGATAGACCGGGAAATAAAAGGGGTCATCAAGGTAGCCCAGAATGACGAGGAGGACCGCTACCAGGAATTGGACGAATATGTAGTTACCACGGAATTACATAAGCATATTGCTACCTTCTATCAAAACTATCAGAAGGGAATCGATGGCTATACTGATGAAATGGGAGTATGGATATCCGGTTTCTTCGGTTCCGGTAAATCCCACTTTTTAAAAATCCTTTCCTACCTCCTGAAAAACGATGAAGTAAAAGGCAAAAAAGCAGTTGAGTTCTTTGTTGATAAGGTAAATGATCCTTTTCTTTATGCAGAAATTGAGCGGGCATCGCGGGTGGAATGTGAAACTATCCTCTTTAACATAGATTCCAAAAGCCCGCTAGGTATAAAAAGCGACAAGGAAGCCATTCTCAAAGTTTTCTTAAAAGTATTCTATGAACATCTGGGCTACTACGGAGATGATTTTAAGGTAGCCGAATTGGAGAAGTACCTTAACCGGGAAGGGGTACTGGAGCAGTTCAAAACTGATTTTGCGGCAGTAAAAGGGGAAACCTGGGAAGACCGGCGCAGCTGCTTCTTTTTTGACGAAGATGCGGTAGTGGCAGCGCTCAGTAAAAGTGCCGGTATGGCCGAAAACACTGCCCGGAATTGGTTTAACCATAGCCAGAGTCCGAAGATAAGCATTGAACAATTTGCCCAGGAAGTAAAGGACTATGTAGACATCAAAGGGGATAATTTCCATCTGGTGTTTCTGGCTGATGAGGTGGGACAGTACATTGGTGATAATAGTGAACTGATGTTAAACCTGCAGACCGTTGCCGAAGACCTGGGAACCCATTGTAAAGGCAAAGTTTGGGCCATTGTGACTTCCCAGGAAGAGATTGATGCGGTTACCAAAGTAAAAGGTAACGATTTCTCCAAAATTCAGGGTCGCTTCAAAACCCGCCTCAGCCTCTCCTCGGCCTCGGTCGATGAAGTCATCAAGAAACGAATCCTGGAAAAGTCTGCTTATGCCGCCGATAAACTGCGTCTAATCTACAGCGAACAGGCGGCTGCTTTAAAAAACCTCATTCATTTTTCTGAAGGCACGGTGGCTGATCTGAAGGGATATAGCGGGGAAGAAGAATTCTGTTCTACCTATCCCTTTGTGCCTTATCAGTTCAAACTCCTGCAGGAAGTCTTTAACCAGATTAGGCGGCATGGCGCCAGCGGTAAACACCTGTCCGAAGGTGAAAGGTCGATGCTGTCTGCCTTTCAGGATGCTGCCCGTAAATATGCACATGAGGAAGTTGGGCTGCTGGTTCCCTTTTATGCCTTTTATGATTCGGTGCATGAGTTTTTAGATGGTAGTATCCAGCGCGTAATTATCCGGGCAGGTGACGCAGCAAATAAGGGGGAAGGGCTGGAAGTTAAGGATATTGATGTCTTAAAGCTCTTGTTCCTGATTCGTTACATCGGGGATATTCCGGCCAACCTTGATAACATTGCTACCCTGATGGTATCCGGGATTAAGGAAGATAAATTAAGTTTAAAAGAAAACATTAAGAAGTCTCTGACCCGGCTCATCTCCCAGAATTACGTGCAGAAAAACGCGGATGAATACCGGTTCTTAACTGATGATGAACAGGATATCAACCGGGAAATCAGAAACACGGTTATCGACGGCAACGTAGTAGTTCAGGAGATTGGCACCTATATTTTCAATGATATTTACGAGGAACAGAAGTATCAGTATAGCAAACGCTACCCCATCCCTTTTAACCGCAAAATTGACGAGACCAGTATAGGTAATCAGACTGCCCGGATGGGACTTCGTATCCTAACTCGGGCTTCCGATGATTATGATGCCGATGAAGCCGAACTGAAGATGGCCTCTGCCGGAAACAATGACCTGATTATTCGTCTGGACGAACGCAGCGATTATTTTGAAGAGATGCAGGAAGCCTTGAAAATAGAACGCTTCGATAAAATCAAGAAACAGACCAACCTGCCCGCCAACCTGAAAAAAATTATGGCCGAGAAAGCGGAAGAAGCCCGCGAGCGTAAGGTTCGGGCCAAAAGTATGCTGGAGAATGCGTTGTTACAGGGACAGTATTATACCAATGGCGAAAAAATCGACCCTTCCGGCAGCAGTGCTAAAGAAAAGATGAACAACGGGCTGAAACTGCTGGTAGAGAGCGTTTATAACAAACTATCCTATGTACAGCAGTTCCTGGACAGCGATCAGGATATCGAGGATATACTTAACCAGAAGCTGGAACAGTTTACCATAATGGGTTCAGGGGAAGAGCTTAACCAGTTAGCCCTGGATGAAATCAGTAACTACATTGACCTGCAGGATATAATGCACCTGCAGATTACCATGAAAAACGTTCTCGATAAGTTTGAAGATGCTCCCTATGGCTGGCGGGAAATTGACATTGCCGGCATGGTTGCCACCCTGTTTAAGCAGCAGAAGATTCGTCTGCTCTACCAGGGGGCTTTTTTGGAAATAACTGCTAAAGCTATTCCCAACTACCTGCGTAAAAAGACCGAGGTAGAGAAACTGCTAATTAAGAAACGGGTTAACCTGGATGAAACGCTAATCAAAACCGCCCGCGAGATTGGCAAAGATTTATTCAATGCGGTTAATTTACCCTCAGATGAAGATGGCTTGATTCGAGAGTTATTGGCCAGGATAGCGGAAAAGAAAAAGCAGATTGAAAACGACTATCTTAAGTATTATGAAAGCAGGAAATATCCCGGTGAAGACCTGGTCCGGCAGGGGCTTACCATTTTTGAGGAACTGGAAAAGTACCAATCAGATCATACCACCCTGCTGAACAAATTAAAGGAATACCAGGAGGATTTGTGGGACTGGGATGAAAACATGAAAATGATACATAACTTCTTTAAGAATCAGCGGGTTATTTTTGATAAGGGCCAGAATATGCTGAAACGGATTGAAGATAACCAGAGCTACTTGCAAGAAACGGAATTCTTAGAAAAAACCGCAGATTTACAGGCTATTATCGCCGACCCGGTGCCCTACCCCAGGATTACTCAGATTCCTGATTTGACCGCCTGGCTGGATAAACGGTTTGAAGCAAGCCTGAATCTGCATAAAGAGAACAGCCGAACTGCGGTACAAAAAGACCATGAACAACTGGAAAAAGCCCTGCTCCAGTATGGTCTGGGTAATGGGGAGCGCGAGAAGTTTACCACCGACATTGATAACTGGTATGAGGATAAATATAAATATATTGATGACAGCGCCGGTTTCGAACGGCTCGATGCCGCCATTACCCAGAGTGCGAATTATCGGGATAAGATGCTGGGTGAAATCGAAAAAGCCATTGCAGCAAAGCAGGAGAAAATTGCCGGAGGTGGCGGGGGAGGTTCTATTGACGAACCCGAATATCATGTACTGGAA
>JAQUGU010000005.1:0-17220 GCA_028683995.1 Syntrophomonadaceae bacterium
ATCGGGGTTAATTCGGGAATGAGCGGCAAACCGCATAAATCTTTTCGGTTCCGCGGGTTCACCCTTCGGGTACCACTGATGTTCCCCACCCTAAGAGGTATCACAATAGCATGACGGAACGGCACAGGGGCCGTTCCCTACATATTAATGCTAATTCGATACAGCTATTTTCAGAGGTAGTCGAGATTGGTAGGTATGGGGTTTAATTAAGGATGTGCTTACAGAAAAGGGCCAGCAGCTTTAGCTGTTGGCTTTTCCCAATCTTTCTTCGACTATATCCCAGTTAACAATGTTCCACCAGGCGGCAATGTATTCGGGTCGGCGGTTCTGGTATTTCAGATAATAGGCATGTTCCCACATATCAATTACCAGCAGGGGGATAACTCCCCATTGCGTTAAATTCTGGTGTTTTTCGGCCTGGAGGATTTCTAATTTCTTAAAAGAGGGATTATAGCATAGTAAGGCCCAGCCTGATCCTTCTACGGCAGCAGCTGCTGCGGTAAACATTTTTTTAAAATCATCGAAGCTGCCAAAGTCCTGGTCTACCTGGCTCCTGGTTTTCGAACCAGGGGAGGATTGACCTGCCGGGGACAGATTTTCAAAAAAGAGGGTGTGCAATATATGACCTGATCCATGAAAAGCAATTTCTTTAAGCCAGTGTTTGATCAGACCATAATCACCGCGGCTGCGGGTTTCAACTAATTGAGCTTCAGCCTTATTCAGGCCATCAACATAGGATTGGTGATGTTTGCCATGATGGAGTCGCAAGGTCTCTTCGTCATAATAGGGTTCCAGAGCTTCATAGGGGTAAGCTAATGAAGGTAATTCATGCGCCATTAGTATCACCTCTTTACCGCCGGCATCTTTTTACAGATGGGGCTATTTTTACTATTATAGTATTTAGTCCTGCAGCTAGCAATGCTATTAGATCATGCCCTCTAATAATAGATGGCTACCAAAAATGTTTCACGTGAAACAATTTGTCTGACAATTATCTAGTGCCCTAATTTTATAAAAAACCTGCGTAAATCCTATATTAATCCACGTCCGTCCGTTATCTTAATGGGGACCCGGCACTCAGCCCCATCTTTACTCAGATTAGTGGTAATTACTAACCCATGACGGAACGGCACAGGGGCCGTTCCCTACACATAACTGTTCTACGTTTCACCCGGCGGGTATCACAATTAAGGTTGCCGCGTCTAATTCCCGTTCTACTTTCTAATCAATCATTATAAACCTTGAAGTAGGCCTTTTCTTCTTGCCAGCCATGGGATTCCAGGAATTGGGACGGTGGTTTTAAGACTGTTGCTTTACACTCTGCAGTAACGGTGCCGTCCGGCAGGCGCAATTCCCCTGCTACTCGGGCATGTTTGGTACCGCCTTTTTCTATCCAGCCTACGGCTATAAGGGGCTGGTCGGTGGGAGTAGGGCGGCGATATTTTAGCTCCAGATGGGTAGTAAGCATTAGGGCATCATTATCTCCGTTAATTAACAGGGCTCTACCTGAGGTTTCATCCAGAATGGCAGCAATAATGCCCCCGTGAACCACCCCGGGATAACCGTTGAAATGGGCTGGTACCATCAGCTCTGACCATACCAGTTGCTTTTCTTCATCATTATACCAGCTCATTTTCAAGCTAACCTCATTCTCCCGTCCACATACAAAACAACTGCGGGAGTTAGGCTGTTTACTGCTCTTGTTAAACATATTGTCCTCCCCCTTAAAAATGCGCTAAATAAGAGCTTGCTTCTAGACCTTTTCTACTTCCGGATAGTCTACCCCAAAGGTTTCTACACTAACTTTTTTCATCTTTTGCTCCTTTTTGGGCTTATCACCGAAACTTCTGGGGGTGTTAACTATAGCGTCTACAATATCCAGGCCGTCTGTAACTTTACCAAAAGCTGCATATTCTCCGTCCAGGTGGGGTGCTTTGTCTGCCATAATGAAAAATTGGGAGCCGGCTGAATCAGGTTGGGCTGTCCTGGCCATAGATAGTACTCCCGCTTCATGTTTGACCGGGTTAGGATGACCATTATTGCTAAACTCGCCCTTTATGCTATAGCCCGGCCCTCCGGCGCCCGTCCCCTTGGGACAACCGCCCTGGATAACGAATCTCGGTATTACCCGGTGAAATATCAGCCCATCATAGAAACCCTGCTTGATAAGGGAAATAAAGTTATTTACCGTGTTGGGGGCTACATCGGGATAGAGCTCAGCTTTAATTATATTCCCATTTTCCATTTCTATAGTCACTTCTGGATTCTTATTCATGGTACCGCCCTTTCTACATTTAATTATGGCTATTATAGCAGAAAACATGGTTTAATATACCTGGTAGTGACAGGGTGCTGTGGTGTCAAGGGTAATAAAATTTAATTCTGGTAGGAAAAAGGTTAAGAGTATAGAAAACAATGTAAAGGGCTCATGTTAAAGTAGAGATATTGCAATAGAAAAAGGAGCAGATATGGAGTCTAAACAAATTGTATTAACCGGTTTAGTGGCTACGGCCTTGATAACTGCCCTGGTTTTAAGTGGTTGGGTAGTGGATATGGTGGCAGCCTTCCTGGTACTGACAGCAGGGATATTGCTAACTTATTATATTGCCCTTAATCAGAAGAGAATTGAACAATACGACCGCTTAAGGGGTGCAATCAAAGCTGGAGAAGAGATCAGGGAGCAAGCAAATATAAGGTCAGTGCTGGATTATTTAGCGATTCATGCCCGGTCACTGCTGGAAATTGAACAGACCCTGCTATGGCTCCCCGGCGATAATATTAAATGGCTCGAGGATGAGAAGTATCATGATTTAATTGAGGAAATTGGACCAGGGATTAGACTAAATCCGGTAACTATCCAATTAACCAGCTCTGAAGATAGCAATCTGCCCTGGCCTGAGGGAATCACCTGGCTGGCAGCTTATCCATTAGTATTGGAAGATGAGTTCCAGGGAATTTTACTCTTATTAAATTCCCGTTCGGAAAAGTTACACGGGCATACTGGTGAAGTGCTTAATATTTTGTGCCGCCAAAGTGTTGCTGCTATAAATCGCCTGCTGGCAGAGCAAAGTGAACAGGAAGATGAACAGATATTAATTAATTCCCTCCTGGCCGGAATAGAGGCCGGAGACCCCATTTTCAAGGGACATAGTGCCAGGGTTGATGCTATTACCAGTCTAATTGGCAGCAAGCTGGGTTTGGCTAAAGAGGAGATGAAAACTCTGCATTATGCAGCTCTGCTGCACGATATTGGTAAATATGCTGAGGCTACGGCTGATAAAGAAGACGATGAACTTGCAGTTAGCGACCATGCCAGCCTGGGTGCTGAACTCATCCCGGCGACTGGTATTTTCGAGCAGGTCAGGGAAGCGGTCAGGTATCATCACGAGCGTTATGATGGCAGTGGTTATCCCCTGGGGCTGAGCCAGACTGATATACCGTTTTTAGCCCGTATAATTGCTGTAGCTGACGTTTATGACGCTGTAACCCAGCTGTGCAGTGAAGAAGAAAGACTTGATCACCGGACTGCTCTGGGTGTTATTAAGAAAGCCACCGGTACTATTTTTGACCCGTTGGTGGTGGTAGCCCTGGAAGAAGTGGCTGATGAGGTTTTGAATCTCGTAGCTCTTCAGGCTTTTGCCGGGGAGGTGGGTGAAGCAGAATGACACGGGACAGAAAAGCAGAAATAAAGTATAATGCGACAAGATGTTTTAAACAGGTGAGCGCGGGTGAATAAATATAAATTTTATCTAATTGCAATAATAATAGGTGTTATTTGTGCCGCCTATTTTATTTATGCCGGGCAAAAAGATGACTGCCCGGTTGCATCTACTGGTGGTGAGGTTTCCTATCTATTCCCTGATCCTGAGCTTACTACTTACAACATGGAACTTTATCTGGATATTAATACACGCACTTTATATGGCAGTACTGTAATAGACACCAAAAATACTTGCAGTAAAAATCTGGAGGAACTTTGCTTTACCGCCTATCCCAACGCTTTCCGCAATGAATCCGAGACGCCTGCACCAAATGATGCCTACTACTGTGGTTTTAACGAAGGCTGGCTCAGAATTGACAGCTTAAAGGTTAATGGCAGCAAGGTAGAATACCAGGAGGAAGGGGTCTTAATAAGGGCCTTATTGCCATTAGATCTTTTACCGGATAAGAACATTAAGGTGGAAATGACCTGGAGGGCTAAAATCCCAAAGCTGGCTTATCGTTATGGCAGCAGAGCCGGGGTCTACATGCTGGGTAATTTTTATCCAACTTTAAATGTATTAAGCGATGGCGACTGGCATAACACTAATAATTCCGTTTTTGGTGATCCCTTTTGCTTTCATGTAGCCAGCTATATGGTTAATATGAGTCTGCCTGAAGCCTATAATATGGTATCCACCGGTACTACCATCTCGCAGATGGCAGAAGACAGTGGCAGAACCATATACTGGGTTAAGGCCGACAAGGTTCGGGATTTTTGCCTGCTGGTAACGTATGATTACCAGGAATTAAGCCGGGAAATTATGGGGAGGAATATAAAATGTTATGCTCCGAGCAATAATATAGATATATCCTCCCAGATAGTGGAGCAGAGCGGGCAGATACTGGATTATTATTCTGCCACCCTGGGCTCCTACCCCTATCCTGATTTTAAGGTAGCCTTTGTCCCCATGAAGGGTTTTCACGGGATGGAGTATTCGGGGTTGATTTTTTTGCAGGAAGAGCTTCTAACTCCGGGTTATGATAAACAGAAGAGACAATTTATACTGGCTCATGAAATAGCCCATCAATGGTGCTATGCTATGGTGGGGAATGACCAATTACGTGAACCCTGGCTGGATGAAGGTCTGGCTGACTGGTTGGCGAATAAATATATGCAACAATGCCTGGGGTATAGTCCACCAGATATTAATTACCAGCAGGGAGTCAAGTTGTCCAAACAACAGCGGGAGATGCGCTCCAGTCGGGAGTATTACCGTACTGCTCACGAAGGAGGGGAGGCCTTCTGGTTCGGTCTGGAGAAAGAACTGGGAGAGGAAACGGTAATTAAGGTCTTACGCAGTTACCTGGTTGAATATAAGTTTAAGATTGCCAGCAGCCAGGATTTGTTGGCAATTATTGAAAAAGAAGCCCATAAAGATATGGGCTACTATTTTGATAAGTGGTTTTAAACTGAAGCGCCGTATTGTCTAAGCAGCTCGATGGCCTGAGAGCTTAAGCTATCGTTGCAAACCAGGGTAAGTAAGATGGAGGAACTGCCGGGCGGTTCATAGTAGGCCGATGACATGCCACTGGCGGCAGGGTCAGCAGCTAATAGAGGCCCATAAGCCAGGTTGGATCCGCTATTATTCATGGTTAGAGAAGAAAGGATAGTTTTAGTACGCCGGTTTACCCTGGAAGCAGAATAAGGTGAAATGCGATCGACCCGGATTTCATTATAACCAGCCTGTATTAGTACATCTGCTGCTACCCGGGCATCGCTATCGTCTGAGAAATAGGCAAAAATTGCTCGTTCACCTGCTTGAAGTTGCATTTATTATTCCTCCCTGTAATAATAAGTACGGGGATTTACATCGCCCCGGCTTTTATCAGTTTTACCACTTTGGTGAAAGAATATTAATAAGGAAATAGGGTGCTGGTAGCAGCGGGAATCCCCCATCTGTTATTTTCATGGGTGGTTGTGACCCTTTGGTCATGAAGGGTTAATTAAAATAGTTTGAGGAGGACACGCATGAATCCGGTTCAGGAACTCCATAACTTTTTGAAAAAGGTAATAATCGATGCCATAGAAGCATGCCGGGAAGAGGGACTGCTAAATTATCAACAGCTTCCCGACTTTGTTATAGAGGTTCCCCGGGAAAAAGGGCATGGTGATTTTGCCTGTAATATTGCCATGTTATTGGCCCGGGAGGCCCGCATGGCACCACGTAAAATCGCGGAAACTATTGTAAACATGATAAATACGGTAAGCTATGACCAGATTGAGAAAATCGAAGTGGCCGGACCTGGCTTTATTAATATTTTTTTAAATGATAGTTGGTTATACGATATTCCTGCCTTAGTCTATAAACTGGGGGACATCTATGGCTATAACTCGAGGTTGGGACAGCGGGTGCAGGTAGAGTTTGTCAGTGCTAACCCCACCGGCAATTTGCACATGGGTAATGCCCGCGGGGGAGCCATTGGCGACACTCTGGCCAACATTCTGGATCGCGCCGGCTACGATGTACAAAGGGAGTTTTACATAAATGATGCCGGTAACCAAATTGAAATATTTACCGATTCTTTGGAAACACGATATTTACAGCTAAACGGTTATGATTTGCCTTTCCCTGAAAACGGTTATGCCGGGCAGGATGTAGTAGATACGGTCAAACGCATAATTAGCCGTTATGGCAAGCAACTGTTAGATATGGCACCCGAACAAAGACGTAAGACCCTGTTGGATTATGCCCTGGAAGAAAAAGTGGATTATATACACAAGACTTTAGAAAACTTCGGGGTCAACTATGATGTCTGGTTTAGTGAGAAGACCTTGCATGAAGCAGGTAAAATAGACCAGGTTGTGAATTATCTGCGAGAAAAGGGCTATGTATATGAAGAGGAAAATGCGCTGTGGTTTAAATCCACTCTTTTCGGGGATGAAAAAGACGAAGTGATAATGAGAGCCAATGGTCTGCCTACCTATTTTGCGGCAGATATTGCTTACCATAAGGATAAATTTGAACGGGGCTTTGACTGGGTAATAAACGTCTGGGGAGCGGATCATCACGGTCATGTGGCCCGAATGAAAGGCGCCATAGAAGCCCTGGGTTATGACCCGGTTAAGCTGGATATTCTTTTAATGCAACTGGTAAGGCTGTATCGGGGAGGCAATATTGTACGTATGTCTAAACGTACTGGTACTACGGTTTCGCTGGATGAACTAATAGAAGAAGTTGGCCGCGATGCTGCCCGTTTCTTTTTTGTTATGCGCAGCCCGGATAGCCATCTTGATTTTGACCTGGAGCTGGCCAAGCAGCAAAACCAGGAAAACCCGGTATATTATGTACAGTATGCCTATGCCCGGATATGCAGCATTTTCCGACAGGCAGAAGTGGCCGGGGTCAGGATGCCCGGGATAACAGAGATTGACCCTTCTCTGTTGCAGGAGGAAGAGGAACTGGCTCTGTTGAGAAAAGTTGCTGATTTTCCGGAAGAGATTTCCGTAGCCGCCCGGGCTATGGCACCACAACGGATAGCCCGCTATGTATTAGACCTGGCTGGTCTTTTTCATAGCTTCTATAATCATCACCGGGTCTTATATCAGGATCAGGCACTGCAGAATGCCCGCCTGATGCTGATGTACATCACCCGCATAACCATTAAAAACTCACTTGATATTTTAGGAGTAAATTCACCAGAAAGAATGTAGGAGGGATATATTTTGGTACCAAGAAAGAAAAGTGAAGCGGACTGGGCAGTGGAGATACTGGCGGAAAAACAGGAAGCCATATACTATTTTGATTTGATAGAGACTATTGCCAAGCAGATGGGCAAAAAAAACGATCCTGCCAGCCTGACTTCAATTTATACCCGCTTAAATATGGATAATCGCCTGGTTTACCAGGGGGATGGCTACTGGTATTACGATGCCAGCAGGCTAAAAAGGGAGAGATAAAAGGTGATAATAAAATGGCTGGGGCATGCATCTTTTTTGCTGGAAAGCTCCGGAATTAAGTTATTAACCGATCCATTCGATGCTGAGATCGGCTACCAGCCTTGCTCGGAGAAAGTTGACATTGTAACCGTAAGCCATGAGCACTGGGATCATAATGCCGTTGATATCCTCGCCGGTAATCCCCGGGTGATTCGTGAAACCGGTTCCTTTGCCATTGATGGGATTAATATACTGGGAACCAGCACCTATCATGATAAGAAACAGGGACAGGAACGGGGTCATAATATCATATACAAAATCAGCAGCGAAGACCTGGATGTTCTTCACCTGGGCGATTTGGGACATGTTCTTACTGACCGGCAGCTTATGGAAGTAGGTAATGTCGATATCTTACTGGTACCGGTAGGAGGCAGGTATACTGTGGATGCAGAAGCTGCCTATAAGGTAGTGGAACAATTGCAGCCGCAAATAATAATTCCCATGCATTTCTTAACTCCAGATGTAAGTATTAAGGAACTGGCTCCAGTGGAAGCATTTACTGCCAAATTTCCCCGGGTAATAAAAAAACCTTTCCTGGAAATCAGTAAAGAAGCGCTGACCCCGGAAGTTCGGGTAATAGTTCTGGATTATCCTCGCTAGTTGATTTTACCTACCAAAGGGGTTAAAATTCATAAGGGTTTTAATGTGGGAATAGGGTGCTGAGCAGAATTAATAATTATAACGCGATCCCATGTACCATGTGTGGTTGCGCGTACTTAGCAAACATGACGGGTTTATTTAGAGAACATATGAGAAGGAGAGGGGCTAAGTTTTGACCAGGTATATATTCATAACCGGAGGGGTTGTTTCTTCACTGGGAAAAGGCATAACTGCTGCATCCCTGGGTCGTTTGTTAAAAAGCCGGGGATTGAAGGTATGCCTGCAGAAGTTCGATCCCTATATAAATGTTGACCCGGGTACTATGAGCCCATACCAGCATGGAGAGGTATATGTAACCGAGGATGGTGCCGAGACTGATCTGGATGTAGGGCATTACGAGCGTTTTGTTGATGAGAAACTTAGCCGCTATGCCAACTGCACTACCGGCAGGATATACCAGACGGTACTGGATAAGGAAAGAAGAGGGGATTATCTCGGGCAGACGGTGCAGGTAATACCACATATAACTAATGAAATTAAAGACCGGGTAACCATGATCGAAAAAAAGGTTAATCCCGATGTAGTAATTTCAGAAATTGGCGGAACTGTCGGCGATATAGAGTCCCTGCCTTTTCTGGAAGCTATTCGTCAGTTAAAATTTGATCTGGGTAAGGATCGGGTCCTCTACATTCATGTCACTCTAATACCCTACATAAAAGCAGCAGCTGAACTGAAAACTAAACCGACCCAGCATAGTGTAAAAGAACTGCGCAGTATTGGTATACAGCCAGACATTCTGGTTTGTCGTACCGAAAAAGACCTTTCCGAAGATTTAAAGGCCAAATTAGCTTTATTCTGTGATGTAGACCGTGAGGCCGTAGTACAATTAAAAGATGCCGTTTCCATATATGAAGTACCCCTGATGCTGGCTCAGGAACGCCTGGATAAGGAAGTGATAAGGCGTCTGGGACTGGAGTGCCAGGAGGCTGACCTGGCCGAGTGGGAGGAACTGGTAAGTCGGGTTCACCACCTGGATAAACAGGTTACGGTTGCGCTGGTAGGTAAATATGTGGAATTACCTGATGCCTACCTGAGTATTGTCGAATCACTTAAGCATGCAGGATTTCAATATAATTGTGAAATAGATATAAAATGGATATATGCCGAGCAGATAGAAAAGGAAGGCTGTGAACAGCTTTTAAATGGCGTAGATGCCATACTGGTACCGGGAGGTTTTGGAGACCGGGGTATCGAAGGTAAAATTGCTACGGCCAGGTATGCCCGGGAAAATCGCATTCCCTATCTGGGCATCTGTTTGGGCATGCAGTGTGCGGTAATCGAGTTTGTCCGCAATGTCTGCGGACTTAAAGGGGCCAATAGCCTGGAATTTGACCCGGACACCGAATATCCGGTGGTTCATCTTATGCCCGGTCAGGAGCAGGTGGAACATAAAGGCGGAACTATGCGCCTGGGGGTTTATCCCTGCCAATTGGTGGAGGAAAGCATAGCTTTTCAAGCCTATGCAACCAGTAATATAAGCGAAAGACACCGCCACCGTTATGAAATTAATAATAATTTTCGAAGCATACTGGAAGATCATGGCATGAAAATAAGTGGCCTGTCTCCGGACGGTAGACTTGTAGAAATAGTGGAAATAAGTGACCATCCCTGGTTTGTAGCGTGTCAGTTTCACCCGGAATTCGGGTCGCGTCCGAACCGACCGCATCCTCTTTTTACCGGGTTTATCACCCGGGCCATCGAGTACCGTAAGAAAAAATAGATATAAAAAGGCCCCTGGTCTAAGAGCAGACCAGGGGCCTTTTTGCGCTTTAGAATGGGATACGGTTGGTTTTAGACCAGATCTTCATTTCTTTGGCCTGTTTAACCAGGTCATCACGGAAATCGGGATGAGCAATACCAATAACAGCTTCCGCTTTACCCCAGATAGACAGAGCTTTCATATTAACTGCCCCATACTCGGTTACCAGGTATTGAACTACGGTACGGGGTACGGTTACTGCTCCGCCTGGAGTTAACAGAGGACGAATACGGGACTGCATATTACCTTCTTTGTCTTTATAGGTCGAGGAAAAAGCCAGGAAAGCCTTACCGCCTTTGGAGTGGAATGCGCCAACAACGAAGTCCAATTGTCCGCCGGTTCCAGAGATCTGGCGTAATCCGGAGGATTCTGAGCAAACCTGGGTCAAGAGGTCTACTTCCAGGATATTGTTAATAGAAATCATGTTATCATGCATGGCAACACGATTGGGGTCATTAGTATACCTTACTGTGCATGAGGCACAGAGCGGGTTGTTATCCAGGAAATCATAGGTTTCCTGGGTACCCAGGCAGAAGGAATAAGTACTCTTATTAATATCATAAGCCTTGCGGGCGTTAGTTATTTTACCCTTTTCATACATCTTGACATAGGCATCACAGAACATCTCGCTCTGTACACCCAGGTCTTGAAGGTCGGAGTCGGCTATCATGGTGCCCAGCAGATTAGGCATAGCCCCGATTCCTAGCTGGATGCAGGCACCATTAGGAATGTGTTCCATTATATGGCCAGCGATTTTAGTTTCTTCGGGAGTGGGAGCAGCGGAAGGCGGCGTAGCAAATATCGGAGTATTACTTCCTTCGATGATATAGTCAATCTCACTGATATGAATATATTCATCATTGCCACCCAGACAGCGGGGCATATTTTCATTTACTTCAACTATAGCCAGACGTTTACTTCCCAGGGCTACCCCCCGGTTATGAGAATTGCCCAGGCCGAAGTTAAAACAACCATGTTTATCCATAGGTGTTGCCTGAGATACCCAGACATCAGGCCAGAGATCATAAAAGTCGCGGTTATAAGCCAGAATAGTAGCTTCATGGTAGTTGAAGGGATTATGGCAGGCTAACCCAAAATCACAAGCCTTACGGTCAATGGCAGTAAAAAACCAGTTAAAATACTGGAAACTTTTTTGCTCCACGTCACCCTGAATAACCTGGGGAACGGGCAATACCGAGCCGGTACCGCGAACGGCTACGTTCTCCAGACCTGGTTCCCCTGCTCTCTTGGCGAGAGCTACGTCGAAATCGACTGGTTTGGTAGCAAACATACCATATTCAATAATGTCGTTGGATTGGACCATCCTTGCTGCTTCTTCAACGGTAATTAATTTGCGTTTATACTCCTCTAAAAAAGTACTCAAGATATAAACCCCCCTATAAATTTTTTTATAATTCTACGACAACACTAAACCTGACACTGCCCCTCCCACCCTAGGCATATTTTACAGTCCTAGTATATATTAGAATATTCGCACAAAAATGCAGATATCCTTTTAGAAAATAAAGTCTAAATATTCTGAATATTTAGATTGAGGTCATTTTCTCACCAAGTGTGGGAAAACTAAAGGAGGATAGATGCGAAAAAACGAGGAATTGGTAAGAAATAAAAATATACACTGGTAAACAGGAATGTGGGGGCAGGCAAAAAAAAATTCGCCAGTGAAGAGAAATTTATGCCTGGTTAAGTATATTCAGTGTATATTATACAACCTAAAATTCCTATAAGGAGTGGCTTATGTTTACCACCAGGATAATCGATATAAAAGAAAAAGATGGTTTTAATAAATTTATAGCTTCCCACGGTAAGGGGCATTTTCTGCAGTTATGGGAATGGGGTGAGGTAAAAAAAGGCATGGGCTGGGAAGCTTTGCCGCTGGTTCTGGAGCAAGATGGAGAAATACGGGCTGCTCTGCTTATATTAAAACGGAGACTGCCGCTTCCCCTGCTGAAAAAGTGTATTTTTTACTCACCCCGGGGGCCGGTAATAGATACATATAGCGAGGAATTATGCCAGGCTTTGTTTGCCGGGGCTGGCAGAGTAGCTAAAGAACATGGCGCTATATTCTTAAAAATTGATCCTGATGTAGGAATAGAAAATCAAACTTTTGCAAATATTTTGAAAAAATGTTCTTTCCGCCAGAACGAGACGGGACTGGATTTTGAAGGAGTCCAGCCTAACTTTGTTTTTCGATTGGATATTACACCATCTGAAATAAATCTTCTTCAGAACATGCACTCCAAATGGAGATATAATATAAAATTAGCGGGTAGAAAAGGGGTCAAGATTAAACCAGCGCAAAGCAAAAATGACTTGTCGGCCTTTTACCGTATTTTAGAAGAGACCGCCAGTCGGGATAAGTTTCTTATTCGGGGTTATGAGTATTTTGAATGGATATGGGATTATATGGTGGAGAGGGGTTATGCCCAGATTTTCCTGGCAGAATATCAGGGACAGGTAATTGCTGCTGCCCTGGTCATGCTATTGGGCGATAAAGCCTGGTATCTGTATGGTGCCTCCAGCAATGAACATCGTAATGTAATGCCTAACTACCTGATTCAATGGGAAATGATTCGCTGGGCTCGCCAGCAGGGTTGTACCCTCTATGATTTTCGGGGAGTATCAGGAGATCTGGATGAAAGCAATCCCCTTTACGGGCTGTACCGGTTTAAAAAGGGATTTAATGGACAACTCACCGAGTTTATCGGGGAATGGGATCGGGTCTACTCAATAGTTTTTTACTGGCTCTGGAGTAGGCTCTTGCCGCTGTACTTGAAACTCTTGAGATCTTAAAGAATTAACGGGAGGATAGATAGTGGAAAATATTTCAGACCGGTGGTTGGAAATAGATATAGACGCTATTAAGCATAATCTGGAACAGGTAAAATCACTGTTGCCTGAAAAGGTTAGACTTATTGCGGTAGTCAAGGCTGATGGCTATGGCCATGGTGCAGTGGAAACGTCACGCCTCCTTTATCAGAATGGGGTGGACTTCTTTGGGGTCAGTTTCCTGGATGAAGCCGTGGCCCTGCGCCAAGCTGGGATTCGAGCCAGTATTATGTTGTTTAGTCCGCTGGTCAATGAACAGCAGGTAACTACAGCTTTGACTAACTACATAACTTTGACTATTACCTCTCTTAATGACTGCACTTTACTGGATAAGATTAGCCGTCGCATGAACGTTAAGACTACTGTACACCTGAAGGTTGATACGGGACTGGGGCGCTTTGGTTTAAACCGGGAGGAACTAATTGAAGTTTGTCAAACATTAAAAGATAACCCCTGCATATACATAGAAGGTATATATACCCATATGGCTGAAGCTGCTTCAAATAATCCTATCTATACCCAAAAACAGTTTTCTCGTTTTCTGAGCATTATCGATGAGCTCAAACAAGCTGGATTTAAAATACCGGTTTGTCACTGTGCCAATAGTGCTGTTTTTTTAAATTACCCGGAAATGTACCTGAATGCAGTGAGAATAGGAACCTTGATTTCCGGGGAATTACCGGCAGGAAAATTTATGAACCAATTAGATTTAATAAACCCTTATAAATATAAAAGCCGGGTCATTTCTTTGCGTACCCTGGACAAAGGAAGTTACCTGGGCTATAACCGTACGGTTCGCTTAAATCAGCCGGCGCAGATTGCGGTTATTCCGGTCGGGTTTAATCATGGACTGGCCTTGCAGGTAGCTAATCGCCCGTCTGGTTGGGGGGATTTTTTAAAAGTTCTAGCCAAGAGCATACTGGCTTTTTTTCACTTATCCCGGTTTACGCTCAAGGTTAAAATAAATGGATGTGAGTACCCCATCCGGGGAAAAGTGTTCATGCAGATGGCACTGGTGGAGATTCCTGTAGAGGCATGGGTAAAAATCGGAGATGAAGTGGAAGTTCCAGTACGAAAAACCCTGGCAGCAAGAAATCTCAATCGGATATATATTAAGGATGGAGAACCCTGTAAAATAGAAGCACAGGAGCGGATTGGTTATATAGTTGAGGAGGACAGTTAAATGCGTAAAGGGCTGGTAGTGGGTCTGATGTTAGTATTTTTAGTTTTGATGGGTGTTTTATCAATAAGGGTAGTCAATAAACCCGATAATGCTACATCGCTAAGGGGAAGTGCGGTGGTAGGGGTAATCGAAATAAATGGCGTTCTTGGAGGTGAGGCTGCTTCCTTGTTGACTACAAGTGCTGCTGATAGCAACAGGATAATGAAAGCTATTCGGACCGCGGCTAAAAGACCGGATGTTAAAGCGGTGGTAATCAGAATTAACAGTCCCGGTGGTACGGCGGTAGCAGCTCAGGAAATTGGCATCGAGCTGGAAAAATTACGCAAGACCGGGAAACCGGTGGTGACTTCCATGGGGGATGTTTGTGCATCAGGTGGGTATTGGATTGCTTGCAGCAGTGATTATATTATGGCCAATGGTACCACCCTTACCGGGAGTATTGGCGCTATAATGGAAACGACTAATCTGCAGGGTCTATATGATAAGCTGGGTATAAGGCAGGAAGTATTTAAAAGTGGAGAGCATAAAGATATCGGTTCATCAAGTCGGGAAATCACACCCCAGGAAAGGGAAATTCTTCAGGCAGTAGTCAGCGATTCCTATACTCAGTTCTTAAAGCAGGTCAAACAAGGTCGTAAAGGCAAGATTGATCCGCGTGAACTTGAAGATATAGCCGATGGCCGGGTTTTTACCGGGGAAACGGCAGCGCAAATGGGACTGGTAGATAGTTTGGGAAACTATTATGATGCTATCAAACAGGCGCAAGAAATGGCCGGAATCACTGAAGAGAGCCGAATCGAAGTCCTTAATGCAGAAAAGCTGTGGGATAGTCTTATATTAGGGACCAGAGCCAGTCGCCTGCTTCCCACGCAAAACCTCTGGCAGCTCAAATATTAAACTGGGGGAGAGAGGAATATGTCTCTTATTGACACTATTTATGGTATTTTTTTTGATCCTGTTCCTACATTGCAGTATCTGGCACGAGAAAAACCTTTGCTGCCGGGTTTATTAGTATATCTGGTGGTTTTTGTATTTAACCTGATAATTAATCGTGGCCTGACTACATTAGACAGTGAGATTGCCGGTTTTATTCCCGATGGTAACTTTATTTGGGTTTTTGCTGGCCTGGGAGTAATATTATCTTTTTTTATACTGGCCTTGACAGCAGGATTACTTTCTCTTTTGAGCGAAATATTTTACCAGCGGGGAAATGCCAGTGGGTTACTGGTATGTTTGAGTTTTGCAGTTATTCCGGGAGCTTTAGGTCCACCCCTGCAGTATGGAGCTACTTTACTGGGAGTCAGCTGGCTGGGTGTAATATTATCCCTATTGGCAGTAATATGGGTTCTCGTATTACAGGTTCTTTCCCTGCGTGAGGCGCTGGAGCTACAAACCGGCCAGGCCGTTTTATTATTTATACTGCCGGGGTTGTTGGTTGTCCTTTTGCTCTTGGGCCTTATTTTTATTATTGCTCAAACAATGCCATCATTTCCAGGATAGAAAGCAGGATATTTTATGCAGGTGTAGAAATAAATGTAATAAGCATATCCTGGGAGGTAAGAGCTATGAAGAAAATATTAATAGTAGATGACCAAAAGGGTGTCCGACGCCTGCTGGAGGAATTATTTAAAAAAGATGGGTGGGAAGTCCAGTTAGCGGCCGATGGAAAGGAGGCGGTGGAGAGGGCAAATGAGTTCTTACCTGATATTGTACTTATGGACATGAAAATGCCAAATATGAATGGATTGGAAGCTTCGCGGATTATACTAAATAGTTTTAGCGATTTGGATATTATTATGATGACCGCCTATGGGGAAATGAACGTAGTTAAGGAAGCTCTGGATGCCGGAGTTAAAAAATGTATAACCAAACCATTTGATATAATAAACTTACGTGACACGGTTAATCAAATGGCAGCAGGGAAAGTATCATAGTAAGAATTAAGAATTAAGAATTAAGAATTAAGAATTAGGAATTAAGAATTATAGTTGAAATGCACCGCATTTCTTTCTATAGTAACTGAGGATTTTGCATAATTCACAATTTTCTAATATGTCACTCTGAGCGATAGCGAAGAGTCTAAGACCCTTCGGCTTTGCCTCAGGGTTACATCCATGAAAATATTTTGTATTTATCAAAAAATCTAATTATGCAAAACTCTCAATTGTTTGTGTTGTGAAACTAGTTTCTATATTTAAATAAGAGGTGATATAAATGGCACTGGTTACAGTAAATGAACTTTTGTTTAAGGCAGAGGAGGAAGGATATGCAGTAGGCGCCTTTAACGCCAATAACATGGAGATAGTGCAGGCCATTCTGGAGGCGGCAAAACGGGAGAATGCTCCGGTTATTATGCAGGCCAGCCAGGGTGCTATAGCTTATGCGGGCCTGGATTTTATTACCGAAATGGTAAGGCTGGCAGCTATGGCCTCAACAGTTCCGGTAGCACTGCACCTGGATCATGGGACTGATTTTGACCAGGTGGTAAGATGTATTCGCAGTGGGTTTACCTCGGTAATGTATGATGGTTCCAAATTACCGCTGGAGGAGAACATAGCCCTTACCCGTAAGGTGCTGGAAATGACCCGGCCTATTGGAGTATCAGTAGAGGCGGAATTGGGCAAAATTGGCGGCACCGAGGATAATGTCCATGTCAGCGAGAAGGACGCCATGTACACCGACCCGGAAGAGGCCCGCTATTTTGTGGAACAAACCGGGGTAGAAAGTCTGGCTATTGCTATAGGAACTGCTCATGGCCAGTATAAAGGGGAACCTGAGCTGGATTTTGACCGTTTGGCAAAAATTAAAGCACTGGTTAAAATACCTATAGTTTTACATGGTTCTTCTGGTGTTCCTGACGAATCAGTACGCCGGGCCATAGAACTGGGAGTTCGCAAGGTAAATATTGACACCAACATTCGAGAGGCCTTTGTCGGAGAGATGCGCCGGGTGATGATGGAAAAACCTGATGAAATAGACCCCCGTAAAATTTTGGGACCGGCGCGGGAAGCAGCAACGGCTATAATTTCTGAAAAAATCCGACTCTTTGGCAGTTCCGGTAAGGCATAA
>JAQUGU010000005.1:17320-21372 GCA_028683995.1 Syntrophomonadaceae bacterium
TATTGCGTATTTTTATTGATTCAGCTAATATTAACGAGGTAAGGGAAATTCATGCGCTGGGGTTTCTTTCTGGAGTAACCACTAATCCCAGCCTGGTTGCCAGGGAGAAGCGAGATTACAAACAGGTGATAAAAGAGATATGCGATATAGTTGATGGCCCCATAAGCGCCGAAGTAATAGGGCTGGACTATGACTCTATGATTCGTGAAGGAGAAGAACTGGCGGCTATTCACCCCAATGTGGTAATAAAAGTACCACTTACTGAGGAAGGGTTAAAAGCCATTCATTCTTTTCGAGAAAAAGGGATAGCTACCAATGCCACCCTGGTGTTTTCAGCCAACCAGGCTTTACTGGCAGCTCGAGCTGGAGCCAATTATGTCAGCCCCTTTGTTGGCAGGGTGGATGATACTAGTAATGACGGCTTGCTTATGCTAAATGACATTATAACTGTGTTTGACCAGTACATGCTGGAAACTGAGATTATAGCTGCCAGTATCCGGCATCCTCTGCATGCCGCCCAATCTGCCAAGATGGGCTCCCATATAGCTACCATACCTTATAATATTATTAAGCAAATGCTTAAACATCCTCTGACCGATGCCGGGATAGAAAAATTTCTACACGATTGGAAGCAGGCGTTTTAGGCAACAAATAGGAGGGTTTGGTCGTGGAGAGAGAATTAGCTCTTGAATTTGCAAGAGTAACCGAAGCTGCTGCTCTTGCTTCTGCTCGCTGGGTTGGAAGAGGGGATAAAGAAGCCGCTGATGATGCCGCCGTGACGGCCATGAGAGTCATGTTTGATACGGTTTCTGTAGACGGAGTGGTGGTTATTGGGGAAGGAGAAATGGACGAAGCTCCGATGCTTTATATCGGGGAAAGAGTGGGTAATGGTATTCCTCCAGAGGTCGATATTGCAGTTGATCCCCTGGAAGGTACTAATCTAGTAGCTAAAGGTCTTACCGGAGCTATTGCGGTACTGGCGGCAGCCCCTCGGGGTAGTCTCCTCCATGCTCCCGATATGTATATGGATAAGATTGCCGTAGGTCCTGAATGTAAAGGCAGGGTTTATTTGGAAGCGAGTGTAAAGGAAAACCTGCGCGAAGTAGCCCGGGCTCTGGGTAAACTGATGAGTGAAGTAACCGTTGTAATTCTGGATCGTGCTCGCCACCAGGAAATAATTGAAAAGGTTAGAAGTGCGGGGGCGCGTATAAAACTGATTACTGATGGTGATGTATCGCCTGCGGTGGCTGCAGCCTATGATAACTCAGGAGTTGATATTTTAATGGGCATAGGTGGGGCACCAGAAGGGGTTATAACAGCCGTCGCTCTTAAATGCCTGGGAGGGGACTTTCAGGCTCGGCTTTACCCGGAAGGCGAAGAAGCTGAAGAGGAAATTCGCCGCTGTCATGAGATGGGCATCAGCAATGTAAATAAAATATTTACCATTGATGAACTGGCTCGATCCGATGATGTTATTTTTGCTGCTACCGGTATAACTGATTCATTTCTGCTCAAAGGCGTACGCTACAATAAAAGGCGGTCTATAACCCAAACTCTGGTTATGAGAAGTAAATCGGGAACTATAAGACATATCGAAGCTACCCATCACCCGGACAAAAAACCACTATTTAAAGATGAGCGCATCAAAATAAAACTGGATCAACAGCAATCGGTGGATTAAACTGTTCTATTTACTGGTATAATAAAATTAGAATTAAAATAAATAGCAGGATACTATTTGTGTTTTCCTGCCGCAAGTCTTCGCGTGGCATCATGCCTGCCTGGTCTGATTCATTTCATTACCTAAAATCAATCCAAAAGGTTGTTTTTGTTTTTTGTTAATCTAATAGTTCTGTGAAAAAACACCGGGAAAGGTGTAGCCGAATCTATCGCAGAATCTTTAGGAGTCGCTATGTTTGTGACCAAACATTTAATTAATAGAAAGGAGGAAGTTCTTGAATATATCTGACTTAGACAACAAGACCATTCTAGAGCTTTATCAGATTGCTCGGGATCATAATCTTTCCGGTTATTCCAGGTGGCGCAAGAAGGAGCTTATTTTTGAAATAACCAAGGCTATGACTCACGCAGATGAACTGCTAGAAGCCCAGGGCGTACTGGAAATCATGCAAGACGGATACGGTTTCTTAAGGCCTTTTACCTACCTTCCCAGCCAGGACGACATTTATGTTTCTCCTTCCCAAATTAGAAAATTTGAACTACGCACCGGAGATCGGGTGGGTGGACAGGTGAGATCCCCCAAAGATAATGAGCGGTTTTTTGCTTTATTAAGGGTGCAAAATGTTAATGGCTTCCCACCCGAGGATTCCGTAAAAAGAATCCATTTTGATGCCCTAACCCCTCTGTATCCGAGGGAACGATTAACCCTGGAAACCTCTTCCCAGGAGTTATCAACCCGTATAATTGATTTGGTAGCGCCCATAGGAAAAGGGCAACGCGGGTTGATTGTTGCTCCCCCTAAAGCAGGGAAAACCATGTTATTACAAAAAATTGCTCAGGGAATTACCGCCAATCATCCGGAAATAGATGTTATCATTTTGCTGGTTGATGAAAGACCGGAGGAAGTGACCGACATGCAGCGGTCTACCAAGGCGGAAGTAGTGGCTTCAACCTTTGATGAACCACCGGAGAACCATGTCAAGGTTACCGATATGGTGCTGGAGAGAGCCAAAAGACTGGTCGAGCATAAAAAAGATGTAGTAATACTCATGGATAGTGTTACCCGCATGGCTAGAGCCCATAACCTGGTGGTTCCCCCCAGCGGCAGGACTCTTTCCGGTGGTATTGACCCGGCCTCACTGGATAAACCAAAACGCTTTTTCGGGGCTGCCCGCAACATAGAGGAAGGCGGCAGCCTGACTATAATAGCTACAGCCCTGGTGGAAACTGGTTCCCGTATGGATGAGGTAATATTTGAAGAGTTTAAAGGACGAGGTAATATGGAACTGGTTTTAGACCGAAAACTGGCCGAGAGACGGGTTTTCCCCGCTATCGATTTAAAACGTTCAGGAACCCGTAAAGAGGAACTGCTCTTCAGTCCGGAGGAGATGGAACTAACCTGGAATCTGCGGAAGACTTTCAGTGATTATAATCTGGTGGAAACCATGCAGATGATGATTGATACTATGAAGAAAACCAAGTCCAACAAAGATTTATTGCGGGCCGCCCCTCTGGTTTTCGGTAAAAAGGAATACGCCCGTAATGCTTATTAGACCATAGATGTGAATAAACACCTCTTTTCTGGTCAAGAATATAGGGCAGCGAGCCCTTTATTCGGTGGTCTCGTGGAAAGAGGTGAAAAAGGTGAACAAGAGGTGGATAAGTTCACTGCTGTTATGCACCTTTCTATGGTATGCAGGCAGTAGCCCGGTAATAGCTGCTTTAAACCAGGCCAGTTTTATGCCCTGTAATGCCAGCAAAAAACAGGTAGCAGGTACGTCCATACAGAGTTACTATGTTCAACCGGGTGATAACTTGTGGAACATATCCCGGAATTATCAGGTTGATCTGAAGACGCTGATGAGTATTAACCAGCTGAATGAGAATAGTATTTTAAGAGTAGGGCAAAAACTGCAAATGCCTTGTGGCCAGGCTCAAGTTCATATTATACGCCGTGGTGAAACCCTGTGGGATATTGCCCGTAACTATAATGTTGATTTGGCTGAATTACAGAGACTAAACAGCAACAAGCAGGCCAGTAATCTGAGAATAGGTGACCAGATTAACTTGCCCCGGAATACTTCGCGGATAGCCTTCCGTGAATCACTTAAACCTTCACGTAGTATTATATCCCGTTTTATCTGGCCGATCCGTGGAAGAATTACTTCTCCATATGGTTGGCGCAGTTCTGGATTCCATCATGGATTGGACATAGCTGGTGATTTTGGGGATCCGGTAAAAGCCGCTGCCAGTGGTGTAGTATCTTTTACTGGTTATATATCTCTTTATGGTAACACGGTTATAATTGACCACCCTGACGGAAAGCAGACCCTATATGCTCATCTTAACCACATCGATGTATCTCAGGGAGA
>JAQUGU010000130.1 GCA_028683995.1 Syntrophomonadaceae bacterium
CCGCAGTGCAGCTGGAAAGCATATACCTGGGCGGGGGTACTCCCAGCTTACTTAACGGGCAGCAGCTTAAGTCTATCCTGCAAACTGTTGCTAATGAGTTTACCCTTTTGCCCGGTGCCGAGATTAGCCTGGAAGCCAACCCGGCTACCCTGGATAAAGCTAAGCTGGCAGAAATAGAGGAAGCGGGAATAAACCGCATATCTCTTGGGGTGCAGAGCTTTTTTGATGATGAATTAGCCCTGCTGGGGCGGATTCATAACGCCAATGCAGTTATGGAGACTATTGAACTGCTTCATGCCCTGGACTGGAAAAACTTTAACCTGGATTTAATCTATGGTTTGCCGGGACAATCTCAGGACAAATGGTTACAGAGTCTTAAGCAGGCGCTGGATTGCAGCCCTTCCCATTTATCCCTATACCTGCTGCAACTGGAGGAGCAAACTCCTATGGGAAAAGATGTGGCGGGTGGTCGGCTTAAGATGCTGGATGAAGATGATGAGTGGTATATGTTTGACCAGGCCATGGAATACTTGGAAGGTAAGAAATTTGAGCATTATGAGATATCCAACTTCTGCCGGACCGGGTATGAGTGCCGCCATAACTTACGCTACTGGCAGGCGGAAGAGTATCTGGGTTTGGGTGCCGGGGCGGTAAGCTTTATCAACGGTAGCCGTTTTATCAATGAACCCCACCTGAAACAATACGTTGAAACATTATTGATCGGTGAACAATGGCCGGTTAAGGAATTGGAGCAAATGTCAGGACGGGAATTAATGATTGATGCTCTTATACTGGGTCTGCGTTTATGTGCAGGAATTGACCTGGAACAGTTCCAACAGCGCTTCGGGGTAGATATTACCAGCGAATATAAAGAAATAATTGCGTACTATAGGAGCAGGGGATTATTGAATATAGTAAATGGTCACCTTAAGTTTACTAAAGCCGGTTATTTTCTATCTAATCAGGTTTTGTGCCAGTTTATCGCCTGATTCAGAGGCTTGACAAAGGATAAAACAGGTGCTATTTTTTAGTAAATACTGATTAGCACTCAATAGGAGAGAGTGCTAACAGGCAGGTGAGGATAATGACACTGGATGAAAGAAAAAAATTGATTTTGGAGTCAATTATTAAGGATTACGTGGAAACAGCGGAACCAGTTGGCTCCCGGGCGGTGGTTAAAAAACACGGCCTGAAAATAAGTGCGGCTACGGTACGTAATGAAATGTCCGACCTGGAGGACATGGGTTACCTGGAACAGCCGTACACTTCGGCTGGCCGTATTCCTTCCCAGAAGGGTTTTCGCTATTATGTTGATTGCATGATGGAACAAGAGAACCTGGATGATAAAGAGACCGAGGTTTTGCTGCACCTGCTGGATGACAGCTTCCAGGAAGTGAACGATCTGGTGCAGAAAATCGGTCATTTTCTGGCCCAAATAACTAACTATACCTCGTTTGTCATTGTTCCCTCAGTTCGCCTGAGTAAGTTTAAATATCTCCAGCTTATTCCTATTGAGCCGGGTAAGGCCCTGGTATTACTGGTTACTGACCTGGGTGTGGTTATGCATCGCAATATTGAAGTACCTCATTCAATTACCGCTCCGGAACTGGATTTAATGGGCCGCATGTTTAACCAGGTTCTGGCCGGAAAAAAAATAACAGAAATCCAGCGCAGCGACCTGCAGCAGTTAAGAGATGAACTAAAGCAGCGGCGAAAGGTAATTGACCATGCCCTGGAAGCGATAGAGAGTCTGCTGGATAATTCCAATGAAGAAAGGGTAATCATTAGCGGAGCCCTCAATATAATGAATGAACCCGAGTTCAAGGATGTAGACAAATTAAAAAAGATTATGGCGTTTCTGGAAGAGGAAACCCAGCTTATGGATATGTTGCCGGAATCTTTAGGTGATGAAGTTGACATAAGGATTGGGCAGGAAAACCAGGCTGAAGACTTCAAAGAACTGAGCCTGGTCTTTGCCGGATATCGCAGTCAGGGAGAACAGGGGAAATTGGGTTTAATGGGTCCGGTCCGCATGGAGTACTGGAAGGCAGTGGGCAGCCTGGATTCAGTTCGCGAAATCATTGAAGAAATAATAAGAAAACGCTTTTAGCCAGGAGGTAATTATGCCGGATAAGTTCCTTGCCGGTAATCAGGAAAAAGACGATAAATTTCAAACCCTGCTAACCAACACCAGTGTAGCCAGGATTATATCTTCGACTGTGGAGGGTACTATTGGTCCCCGGGGTCTGGATATAATGATGGTGGATCGTTTTGGTGACATAGTGGTAACCAATGATGGGGTAACTATACTAAAATATATGGATGTCAGCCACCCGGTAGCCCAAATGATTATTAATGCGGCCCGCGCCCAGCAGGTGGAAGTAGGTGATGGCACCACCACCGCTACCATAATTGCCGGGGCTTTGGTGGCTGAAGGAACTGCCCAGGTTTTAAAAGGAGTACCGGTTACCCGAATCATAGAAGGAATCAACCGCGGTATAGAGGTGACCCTGAAAAAAATAGAAGAAACCAGCCTTAAAATCGAATCACTGGAAGATGAGAGGCTTTTTGACATTGCCTTTATTGCCGGACGGGGGCAGCGGGATTTGGCCGGGTTGGTGGTGGAAGGTGCCAGGCTGATAGGAATTGACAAACTACTGGAGGCCGATTTCAAATTTGCTGATACGGTTAATGCCCGCGAAGGCACCGAGAACCAGGTTTTCCAAGGGGTGCTGTTAAACAAGCAACCTCTGAATAAAGAGATGCCTGCTGCCATTGAAAATGTTGTCATTTTAGTTGTGGATGACGATCTGCGGCCTGAGGATTTAGACCGGGAAGCCATGAAAACCGAAGCTGGCTTCCAGTATTACCTGCAGGCTCGTCAGCAGTATGAAGAGGGTTTAACCCGGCTTGTCCAACTGGGAGTAAACCTGGTGGCAGTGGATAGAAGCATAGATAGTTTGGCCGAAGAGATACTTACCGAAGCCGGGATAATGGCCATACAAAGGGTGTCCTCCCGGGAACTGGAAAAGCTTTGTCGGCACAGTGGAGCTCGCAAGGTGAAGGCCAGTGCTCTGAACCGGTCGGCAGAGGTCTTGAAGACTTACCTGGGTTATGCTCAGATGGCAAAAGTGGATGAAAAACTTAAGCATACCTGTATTTATGGTGGCAGGGGTGAAAAATTGGCCACCCTGATTGTAGGTGCTTCCACCGGGGAGGTTGTAGATGAAAGAGAACGCATGGCCCTGGATGCCGCATCTGCCGTACAAGCGGCCCTGAGAGGTGGTATTGTTCCTGGAGGAGGGGCTCTGGAAATTTGGCTGGCAGGCAAATTGGAGGAATTGGCCCGGGAAGCCGGCGGGATGAGTTCTTACGGCATACTTGCGTTACGAGAAGCCCTGTTAAAACCCTTTACTTGCATGGCCAGCAATTCCGGTTTTAATCCTCTGGATAAACTGGGAAACATAATCGCCGCTCAGAAGAAAAAGGGGAAGAATAGCATATCCTTTGATGCTGACAGCGGCGAACTGGTGGATGTGTTGGACAATGGCATATTTGATCCCGCTCCGGTAAAGCGGTATGCTATAAAAACTGCAGGGGAAGTGGCTGTTGCGATATTGCGCATAAATACAGTCATTAAAATGAAGAACGATGAATTAGACTCTGACAATATAGATATCATGGAATAGAGGTGATAATATCCATGGAAAACAAGGATATACAAATGCAAGAACAATTGGAAAAGAAATGGTCCGATGAACAAAATGGAAGTGAACTGGCGGACTTGGAAAACGAAGTGGATGAAATCACTGCCCTGAAAAATGAGTTGGAAAAGCAGCAGGAGGAAAACCAAAAACACTACGATCTCTACCTGAGATCCCTGGCAGAATTGGATAATTTCAAAAAGCGGGCAGCCCGGGATAAAGAAGAATACAGCAAATTCGCTCTGCTTCCCCTTATTCAAAAACTTTTGCCGGTAATCGATGATCTGGAAAGGGCCCTGGCTCAGTTTGGTAACAGCAAGGATCTGGAAGGCCTGAGCAAGGGTGTAGAGATGATTGCCAAAAGTCTGCTGGAAATTATAAAGAATGAAGGGGTAGAGCCGATAGAAGCTCTGGGAAAAGCTTTTGATCCCCAGTATCACCAGCCCCTGATAGTGGAGGGTAGCGATGAGCACTCCGAAAACACGGTTATTGAGGAATTTCAGACCGGGTATATCCTTCATGGCCGGGTTATAAGGCCCAGCCTGGTGAAGGTTAGCAAATAAGACATAGCAATTTTTTCTATATTAATCTGGAGGTGTTGTAAATGAGTAGGGTTGTCGGGATTGACCTGGGTACTACGAATTCCTGTATTGCTGTCATGGAAGGCAGCGAAGCGGTTGTTATTGCTAATGCCGAGGGTGAACGTACCACCCCTTCAGTAGTTGGTTTTTCTAAATCCAACGAAAGACTGGTGGGACGCATTGCCAAACGGCAGGCTGTCACTAACCCTGAGAGAACCGTATTATCCATAAAACGAAGGATGGGTACTGACTATAAAGTTGATATTGATGGGAAAAAATATACTCCCCAGGAAATTTCATCTATGATTCTACAAAAGATGAAAACTGATGCCGAAGCTTATCTGGGCGAGAAAATAACCCAGGCAGTAATAACTGTTCCTGCCTATTTCACCGATTCCCAGCGCCAGGCTACCAAGGATGCTGGTAAAATAGCGGGTTTGGAAGTCCTGAGAATTATAAACGAGCCTACCGCAGCAGCCCTGGCTTATGGTTTGGATAAAGATGAGACCCAGACCATTCTGGTTTTTGACCTGGGTGGAGGAACCTTTGACGTCTCCATACTGGAAATTGGAGATGGAGTATTTGAAGTAAAGGCCACCAGCGGAAATAACCGTTTAGGCGGGGACGATTTTGATGATAAAATTATCAACTGGCTGGTTGACGAGTTCAAAAAGGATAATGGAATTGATTTGCACAATGACAAGATGGCTATGCACCGTCTGAAAGAAGCGGCAGAGAAATCCAAGCATGAGTTATCCGGGGTAATGAGTACCGATATAAATATT
>JAQUGU010000131.1 GCA_028683995.1 Syntrophomonadaceae bacterium
GCTATATTGACAAAATCCTCATACTCTCTGCCGTAACCGAAGGTTCCGGAAGCTACCGCCACCGGATTCTTCATCATAATGCCGCCCAGGTTAACCGATAAATCCAGTTTTTCTTCAGGAACTGATTTTTTTCGCAAAAAAACCCCTCCAAAATAAATCTTAACTAAAAATTTACATAGCCCTAACCTCAGGTTAAAACAATTCGTTTAAAATATATATTAGGTTGGCAAAAACTTAACGTTATATTTTTAAAAAGGATGGCCTTTGCGGTCATTCTTTTTATTTGTATTTATTAGACGCTCATTTACGAGATATTTTTCGTACTAACCCGCCATGGTCAGAGGTCGACCACGAATGAAAATTACTCTTTACTTTAGAACTCCACTTCGTCAATGTTAAAAACGGGGCCATCTTTACATATCTTTTTATATTCATCGTCACTACTTTTCATTTTACGGGCACATCCCAGGCAAGCCCCTACCCCGCAGGCCATATATTCTTCCAGGGATATTTCCGCAGCAATATTATTGTCGCGGGCAAAATCGCTCACTTTGGCCATCATCGGTTCCGGGCCGCAGCAGTAGATAAAATCGATTTCATTGGGACTTACTTTCTTCAGCACAAGGTCGGTAACCAGCCCTTTAAAACCGGCACTGCCATCCATGGTAGCAGGCAAGAACTCTACCCCGATATCTCTTAAACGGGGCAGAGCCACCAGTTCCAAGCGATTTTCCACACCGTGTATGACTTTAACGTTACAACCCTGACACTGCAAAACCCGGGCCAGGTACACCAGTGGAGCAATGCCTACTCCCCCACCTATCAGCAGGGCGGTTTTGCGGGGAGCCAGCAGGGAAAACCCCCTCCCCAGGGGACCCATGGCATCTACATATTCTTTGGGGCGGATACGGCTCAATAGATTAGTCCCTTTCCCCACCACTTTGTAAAGCAGGGTTATACTGCCCAGTTTCTTATCTACATCATAGAGGCTCAAAGGCCTTCTTAAAAGCGGATTATTCTCCAGGGCTGAGCGTATATGAACAAACTGACCCGGCTTGCAATCCTGGGCAATTCCAGGTGCTATAAATTCCAGCTCATACATATCGCGGCTTACTTGTATATGCCTCAAAACTAGTCCCTTTTCCAAGACAGGCATGCGTCTCCTCCAATCTTTCTATAAGTGAGG
Source organism: Syntrophomonadaceae bacterium (assembly GCA_028683995.1). GTDB lineage: Bacteria > Bacillota > Syntrophomonadia > Syntrophomonadales > Syntrophomonadaceae > UBA4844. The sequence goes on from JAQUGU010000131.1 coordinate 1,187, forward strand.
GGTAGTTACCCCAGCGGGTAGACACATATGTCTGCCCCTGCAAGAAAGCTTAAAACCCGAATCTATATCTGAACCGGGGTAACGCGAACCTTGTAGGGGCGAACCCATGTGTTCGCCCGCGGTCAGCACTTCATTAGCCGGTAGGGTAAGTTACCCCAACGGGCAGACACATGGGTCTGCCCCTACACTCTCTTACATCTCTAATCTGCATCTATCTACCTCAGTATAGATGTAATTCAAAATTAAAAATTCACAATTCAAAATTCTTTCAGATACTCCTGTAAGGATTCTACTGCTATATTTCGCTCCCCTTCCTGAATAACCTCCTGCATCACCTTGAGAGTATCCAGGGAAGTTAGGCAGGGTACATTCAGCTCTACTGCCGCCCGGCGAATATGAAAACCATCACTAAAGGGTTTACGCCCATGGGTAAGGGTATTGACCACAAAGTCCACCTGGCCATCGCGAATCAGGTCAACAATATTGGGATGCCCCTCCTTGAATTTGTTTACCCTTTCTACCTTAACGCCTGCTTGCTCCAGCACTGCAGCAGTCCCCTCGGTTGCCAGCAGTTTAAATCCCATAGATGCAAATTCCTTAAGGATAGGCAGGGCTTCCTCTTTATCTTTATCAGCAATAGTTGCTACAATAGTACCTTTTACCGGTATTTCTACCCCTGCCGCCAAAAGTCCTTTGTAAACAGCAGTTTTTAGAGACTTATCTATGCCCAAAACCTCACCCGTAGATTTCATTTCCGGTCCCAGAGTAATATCCACCTGCTCCAGTTTGGCAAATGAAAATACCGGAACCTTAACCGCATAATAATCAGGCTGGGGCTGCAGCCCTCCCCGGTAACCATAATCAGCCAGGCTCTTACCCAAAATTATTTCCGTAGCCAGTTTAACCAGGGGAATACCGGTAACCTTACTGATAAAAGGTATGGTACGGCTGGAACGGGGGTTTACCTCCAGTACATAAAGCTCGTTCTCGTACTCCACGAACTGAATATTGATTAATCCTTTAACATTTAATGCCAGGGCCAGTTTGGTAGTATATTCCACTACCTTATCCTTAATCTGCAGGCTCAAATCGTGGGCCGGAAAGACTGCCATACTGTCACCGGAGTGAACTCCTGCCCTTTCTATATGCTGCATTATACCCGGTATTAGTACCTCGGTACCATCAGCCACCGCATCAACCTCGATTTCCTTGCCCAACAGGTACTTATCCACCAGTACTGGGTGCTCCAAGGTAACTTTCACTGCGGTTTGCATGTATTGTCTGATTTCTTCGTCATTGTAGACTATTTCCATAGCCCGTCCTCCCAGTACATAAGAGGGGCGAACCAGAACCGGATAGCCAACTTTAGCAGCTACCTTTACCGCATCTTCAACTGAAAATACGCTCTTTCCCGGCGGGCGGGGAATGCCCAGGTTTTCTACCATGGAATCAAAACGCTCCCGGTCTTCGGCCCGGTCAATGCTGTCATTAGAAGTCCCCATTATATTTACCCCGGATTGGCTTAGAGGATTGGCCAAATTTATGGCGGTCTGCCCGCCAAACTGCACTATTACCCCTTCCGGATGCTCCTCCTCAATAATATTCATAACATCCTCATAGACCAGCGGTTCAAAATAGAGGCGGTCGGAAGTATCGAAATCAGTGCTGACAGTTTCCGGGTTATTGTTAACGATAATGGCTTTTACGCCCGCTTCCCGCAGGGCCCATACGCAGTGCACGGAACAGTAGTCAAACTCTACCCCCTGACCGATGCGAATGGGACCTGAGCCAATGACCAGAACTTTACGGGCTCCAGGGTCATGCAGGGCTTCGTTTTCGTCTTCATAACAGGAATAAAAATAGGGGGTCTTAGCGTCAAACTCGGCGGCACAGGTATCCACCAGCTTGTAGGTAGGTACTATCCCCATTTCCCGTCTCAAGCTGCGTACATCCGCTTCTTTTAACCCTTTGATAACCGCGATTTCACTATCGGAAAAGCCCAGCTTTTTAGCTTCCTTCAGGGTTTCAGCATCTAATTCTCGAACTTTCAGGCGCAAGGAAAAGTCAATAATGTTTTTTATTTTCTTTAAGAAATATTTGTCTATGCGGGTTGTTTCCCCTATTTCCTCGATGGAAAAACCACGGGTAAAAGCCTCGGCTACTATAAAGATACGTTCATCATCCGCTTCTTGGAGGCGATCGCGCAGGGACTGGTCATTGCAGCTTAAGAGTTCGGGCAAACGCAGTCCTAACAGGCCAATTTCCAAAGAACGAATCGATTTTAAGAAAGCCGCTTCAAAACTGCGGTCAATAGCCATAACCTCGCCGGTAGCCTTCATCTGGGTTCCCAGGTGGCGATCTCCAAATATAAACTTGTCAAAGGGCCAGCGTGGAACTTTAAGTACCACATAGTCGATAGTTGGCTCAAAGCAAGCGGTAGTTTTACCGGTAACCATATTAGGAATCTCGTCCAGATGGTAGCCCAGAGCTATCTTGGTGGTCACCCGGGCTATAGGATAGCCGGTCGCTTTGGAGGCCAGGGCACTGGAGCGGCTGACCCGCGGGTTTACTTCTATTACATAGTATTTCTTGCTGAAGGGGTCAAGAGCAAACTGAACATTACAGCCCCCTGCTATCTTTAAAGCGCGGATAATTTTTATGGAAGCAAAACGCAGCATTTGATATTCTTCATCAGTCAGAGTTTGGGCTGGAGCTACTACTATACTATCTCCGGTATGAATACCTACCGGGTCAATGTTTTCCATACTGCAGATGGCGATGCTGTTATCATTGGCATCCCGCATAACCTCAAACTCAATTTCCTTATATCCGGCTACACTCCGTTCAATCAGAGCCTGCTTAATCGGACTGCTCTTTAAACCCTTATTAACAATCCGGCTTAACTCTTTTTCATTAATGGCATTACCCCCTCCGGTACCTCCCAGGGTATAAGCCGGGCGTACAATCAGGGGATAACCCACCCTTTGGGCAAAACGCAGGGCCTGGTCCACCGAATGAACTATATCGCTTTCCGGTATAGGCTCGCCAATCTCCTGCATGGTAGTTTTAAATGCTTCCCGGTCTTCGGCCCGGTGAATAGCATCCAGGGACATACCCAAAATAGGTACTCCGCTATCCTTAAGAACTCCCTCCCGGTCCAGCGCCAGGGCCAGGTTAAGTCCCACCTGGCCGCCTAAATTGGCGATAATTCCATCAGGTTTCTCTTTCTCTAAAATCTTTTTAACCGTATCCACAGTCATGGGTTCGAAATAGACCTGGTCGGCTATATTAATATCAGTCATTATAGTAGCCGGGTTGCTATTCAAGAGTATTACCTCAATACCCTCTTCCTTTATAGCCTGGCAAGCCTGAGTACCAGCGTAATCAAATTCAGCCGCCTGGCCAATAATAATTGGACCAGATCCGATAACCAGAACCTTTTTCAAATTTTTTAAAAGCGGCATATCTACTCCTCCAACTAGCTTAGACTTTTTAATAGACGCGGAAAGACGCGGATTCTTCTGGGAACTACTCGGATTTATTTAGAGTTAAAATAAAGAACCCGATACTCAAACGGCTATAAACAAACAATGTTTTCCCCTTACTCCTGAAATTTTACCACTCGCAATTTAAATCTGCATAAATCATAATCATTGTAAGTTAATCTGCGCCAAATTATCCTTATAATTTATCCGCGGTATTCCCTTTAACTTTCCGCGGTTTCCGCGTCAAAAAATCCCCTCACATCATGCTCACGAAATCGTCCAGGAAAAATCCGGTTTCGCTGTAACCGGGATAACCTTCAGGGTCAAACTGTACCGAAAAAACCGGCAGTTCCAGGTGATTTA
>JAQUGU010000132.1 GCA_028683995.1 Syntrophomonadaceae bacterium
GATGACATAGCTGCCATATCTACCCCTCCGGGAGAGGGGGGGATTGCTATTATCCGGTTAAGTGGCAGTGGGGTAATAGAGAAAGCTGCTCAGATTTTTAAAACCCGGAGAAGTGGGATTGATATACGTAAAAAAGAAGGGTATTCTCTGATCCTGGGCTGGATAATGGACGCTGATGGCGAAACCGTAGATGAAGTCTTGCTTGCTTTAATGCGTGCTCCCCGCAGCTATACTGGTGAAGATGTGGTAGAAATTCACTGTCATGGCGGGATATTGCCGGCACGCCGCTGCCTGGAAGCGGTTATGCGCCAGGGTACCCGCATAGCGGAACCGGGAGAGTTTACCCGCCGGGCTTTTTTAAACGGGCGCCTGGATGCCAGTCAGGCGGAGGCGGTTATTGAAATAATTCGGGCCAAGAGCGATAAAAGTATGAAGTTGGCTTTAAAACAACTGGTTGGCCGCAATAGTGAATATATTCACAGCCTGGAAGACCGTTTGCTGGAACTAAATGCCATGGTGGAAGCCAGTCTGGATTTTCCGGAAGAAGTGGGGGATCTGGAGTATAATCGGGCTGAAGCAATTATGCTGGAAGCAATGGACGTAATTGACCGGCTCATCCGGGCGGGGAAAAGAGCTGATATTTACCGGGAAGGAATAGCTATAGCCATTTGTGGTAAACCCAATGTGGGCAAATCCAGCCTTTTAAATACCCTGCTAAGAAAAGATAGAGCCATTGTTACCAGCATACCAGGAACTACCCGGGATGTTATAGAGGAGCAGCTCAACATAAAAGGAATACCGGTGAGGTTAATGGACACTGCCGGTATACATGTCACCTCAGATGTGGTAGAAAAGATTGGGGTAGAAAAATCGCAGGAGGTCATCCGGGAAGCTGATCTGGTACTTTTTTTACTGGATGCAGGAGATGGTATTACAAGTGATGACCTGAACATATTTAGAAGCATTGAAAACCAGAACCTGATAATTCTGGTCAACAAGGAAGACCTGGAGGAGAAGAATATTACCAGCAGGGAGATGGAGCAATACTTTCCTGGAGTAAAAGTCATAAAGGTCTCGGCCAAAGAGGAACAGGGGATTGAGGAAGTGGAGGACAGTATAGAAGATATGGTGCTGGGGGGAGAACTGCAATCCGATGATCTGGAAATAATGATTAATCTGCGCCAGCGGGAAACATTACTAAGAGCCCGCCAGCATCTACAAGATGCATTAAGAGAGTTGGATCAAATACCGCTGGATTGCCTGGGTGTGGATATCTGGGGAGCCCTGGAGGCCCTGGGCGAGATAACCGGCAAAAACCTGCGGGAAGAGGTACTGGATAGAATGTTTAGTGATTTTTGCATTGGGAAATAGATTGATTTGACATACCCATAGGGCACAATGTAGGGAACGGCCCCTGTGCCGTTCCGTCATGTTATATCAACATAATCGCTGTAGATGGTTGGCATAACAATAAATGCTTATCCGCGTTATCCGCGTGAATTAAAAATCTATTTTGGAGGCTGGCATGATTTACAATGCAGGCAGTTATGATGTAATTGTGGTCGGGGGAGGGCATGCCGGATGCGAGGCGGCCCTGGCATCTGCGCGTATGGGATGCGAAACCCTGATGATTACCTTGAGCATGGAAAATATAGCTCTGATGCCCTGTAATCCGTCTATTGGCGGGCCAGCCAAGGCGCAGTTGGTCAGGGAGATAGATGCTCTGGGGGGAGAAATGGCCATTAATGTTGACCAATCCGCCATTCAGATGAGGGTAATAAATACGGGGAAAGGCCCTGCGGTCCAGGCCATAAGGGCTCAGTGCGACAAACATGAATATCATAACAAGATGCTTAAGACCCTGCTTAATCAACCGCGGCTAAATATCATAATGGCCGAAGCCGAGGAAATTGAGACCAGCGGTGGGGCAGTAAGCGCTGTAATTACCAGGACCGGAGCCAGGTTTAGCTGCCAGGCTGTAGTTATAACTTCGGGGACCTATTTGCAGGGACGCATAATTATTGGGGAGATCATGTACGATGGTGGCCCGGGGAACCAGTTTCCGGCAGTTAAACTTTCCGATAGTCTTAGGAGCCTGGGCCTGGAACTGGGACGATTTAAGACCGGAACCCCTCCCCGTATATACCGGCGCTCAGTTGATTTCTCCAAAATGATTGAACAGCCGGGTGATGAGCGGCCTTTACGTTTTTCCTATATGAGTCCTCGGGTAACGCGGACCCAGTATTCATGCTGGCTGACCCATAGTACGGCGGCTACCCATAAAATAGTTATGGATAATCTGGATCGGGCCCCCATGTTTACCGGGGTTATCAAAGGGAAAGGACCACGCTACTGCCCTTCTTTTGAAGACAAAGTGGTACGTTTTGCCCACAAGGATTCCCACCAGATATTTATAGAGCCGGAAGGGCGAGATACGGAAGAAATGTATATTCAGGGGCTTAACACCAGTTTGCCTGAGGATGTACAGGTAAAAGTTCTGGAAAGCATTCCCGGTTTGGAAAACGTAGCCATCATAAGAACCGGATATGCCATAGAGTATGACTATCTTCCTCCGGCGCAATTGCGCTCCAGCCTGGAAACACGACAGGTTGAGGGTTTGTTTACGGCCGGGCAAATTAATGGTACCTCGGGCTATGAAGAAGCGGCGGCTCAAGGACTGGTAGCTGGTATAAATGCTGTCCTGAGAGTACAGGAAAAAGAGCCCCTAATTTTGAAACGCAGTGAAGCCTTTATTGGGGTACTGGTGGATGACCTGGTTACCGGAGACATTGATGAACCTTATCGATTACTTACCTCGCGAGCTGAATATCGCCTGCTGCTACGGCAGGACAATGCTGATTTAAGGCTTTGTGAAAAGGGCAGAGAAATCGGTTTGGTAAGTGATGAGCGCTGGAGAGTATACAGCGAAAAGAAGAGCAGGCTGGAGCAGGACGCAGCAGTATTGAAAGAACGGAGTTATACCCCGGCGGATCAGGAAATGAGTGAGTTCTTGCAGTCCCGGGGCAGTTCTGCTCTAAAAGACCGGATTTCCCTGTGGGAATTGTTACGGCGCCCGGAGATACGTATAGATGATTATGTAAAAATAGGCCTGTTAACCGAAGAGGATGAAGATATACTGGAACAATTGGAAATACAGTCAAAATACGAGGGCTATATAAGAAAACAGGAAGAGCAGGTCAGGCGCTTTGAGAAAATGGAAAGCAAGCTAATTCCTCCAGATATAGAGTACGATGAAATATTAGGCTTATCCAACGAGGCGCGTCATAAATTTAAGCAGATAAGACCGGAGTCTATAGGGCAGGCATCAAGGGTTTTTGGCATAAATCCGGCTGATATAAATATTCTTTTAATTTTTTTGGAAAAGAAAAGAAGGAAATAAGAAACCGATATGGAATATAATGTAAATAGGTATATAGAAATGCTGACCCTGGAGAACCAGCGGCAAAACTTAATCAGTAGGAAAAACGTAGCTTATGAAATAGACAAACATATTGAAGATAGTCTGAAGATTACAGATTTATTAGACTTAACCGGGGAGAAACTGGTGGATATTGGCAGCGGCGCCGGTTTTCCCGGAATGATAATAGCCATTGCCTGCCCCCAGGCGGAAATCACCCTGGTGGAATCCGACCATAAGAAAAGCCAGTTTCTTATGGAGGTTGCACGGGAACTGGCTTTGACCAATGTAGCGGTAATCTGTGCCAGGGTGGAGGAACTGGGGCAGGATAGCGGTTATAGAGGCAGCTTCAGCCTCTGCAGCAGTCGGGCGGTGGCGTCCATGAACGTATTACTGGAATATGGTTTACCACTTCTATGTCCGGGTGGGCGATTGCTGCTTTGGAAGGGTAGGAATTATCAACAGGAAATAGACCAGGCGCAAAACGCACTGGCCATACTGGGTGGAACCCTGGAGGAGGTTAACTGCTATACCTTGATGGAAGAACGGGATCGGGCATTAATAGTTGTTAGAAAGGAAAAACCTACGCCTGAAAAATACCCGCGACGGGTAGGAATTCCGGCCAAGAGGCCTTTATAAGGAGGTGCTCATGTGATTCGTAAACGTCTGGAAAAGATATTGGGCAAAGATGACGGAGACAAGATTACCTATATTCCCCTGGACAAAATTATTAGCAATCCATTACAGCCGCGTCACGGATTTGATGAACCGGGACTGGTTGATTTAGCTCGGTCAATAATGATGTATGGCTTGATTCAGCCTATTATCGTAAGACCCTATGATAATAAATACCGTATTGTAACCGGAGAAAGAAGGTTTCGGGCCTGCTACCTGCTGGGCAAGAGCCAAATAGCGGCTATAATCAAGGAGATGGATGATGAAAAAGCGGCGGCGCTGTCGCTGACCGAGAATCTGCAGCACCAGGAGCTAAACTATGTTGAAGAGGCTGAGGCCTACAGCGCACTGATTAACGGGTTTGGTCTCACCCGGGAGGAACTGGCACGGAAAATAGGCCGAAGCCCATTGGCTATTGCTGAAAAGCTGCGATTACTTAAGCTGCCAGAATATATTCGTAATATTATTAATCCGGTTGTGGTAAGCGAAAAACATGCACAGGCACTATTAAAACTTAATGCCAGCCATATGCAGGAAGAGGTAATTAAACAGGTATATGAAAAAGAGCTTGCGATCAAGGAGACGGAGGAACTGGTAGAACGGTTAAGCAGGAATAACATTCCTCCGGAAATAAAACCCCCAAACCATAGTCAGAATGTCTCCATGATTATTCGGGATGCCCGTATATTTATTAATACCATTAAGGAAACAGTTAAGCGAGCCCGACAAACCGGGGTGGATATATTAATGACGGAACACGATGAGGATGAACAGTATGAAATCATTATTCGGATAAACAAAGAGGAGCGAAAAAAGCAAGCCCTGGCGTGAAATACATAAATAAGACCCCACTTTTTGAGCGGGAAACCGCTCTTTTTTTATGGGAAAATAGATTAGTATAGGGGTAAGGCGTTAAACGAAAATGTTTCACGTGAAACA
>JAQUGU010000133.1 GCA_028683995.1 Syntrophomonadaceae bacterium
CAGTGGTTGATGGACATCTCTTATTATGTTCATCGGAACAAATAAGCCGAGAATATGATAGTGATGAGTACAGCCCGTTAGATGGCGAAATAGTAAGAATTTGCGACCAACTGGCGGCCTATATCGAGGCCTCCATGTCGATTGCCTATGGTATTAAAGCGCCGGATCTAATTAAGGGTAAAAACCAGATCTACACGATAAATGCCGACACTCAGATATGCGGAATTAGTTTCAAAGGTTATTTTGATTATTATTAATCATAGCCCTCCCTATCTTAGGCCATTTCGGTAAAATCCCAGGTAAGGTATAATATTTTAAAAAAGGATGGGTGGAGGGTGCAATGGCCAGAGTTAAGGAGATTACTGCTGGGGTATTTCAGGTAGGAGGAGATGGTCTCTCCCGCGGGGAGGACTGTTGTGTGTATCTGGTGGATGGAGGCACTGAATCTGCTTTGATTGATACCGGGGCGGGGAGAAGTGCTTCTATGATTATGGACAACATTTTAGCTACCGGGGTTGAGGTTTCCAGCTTAAAATACATAGTTGTCACCCACGGGCATATCGACCATATCGGTGGGCTGGCATTTCTAAAGGAGAAGCTGCAGGCTCAGGTAATTGCCCACCAGTTGGAATTACCCGCTATTGAAGAGGGTTTACCTCACCTTACCGCTGCTTCCTGGTACGGAGTAAAATATGAAAAGGTTAAGGTGGACCAGGTACTGCAGGGTGATGAGGAGAAAATTAAAGTGGGCCAACTTGAAATGGTCTGCCTGCATACTCCCGGGCATACGGTAGGCGGGATATCACCTTATGTAGATACCGGGGAAAAACGGGTTCTTTTCGGTCAGGATATTCATGGGCCTTTCAACGAGAAATGGGGTTCGGATTTAAATCAGTGGGAGCTTTCTATGCAGAAGCTGATTGAGCTGAAAGCAGATATACTTTGTGAAGGGCATTTCGGCATTTACTCGCCGGCATCAACGGTAAGGAAGTACATAGAAGGCTATCTGCGGCAGTATGGCCAGGGGAAATACTAGTTTAAACAAAAGTTGACCATCTTAACTAATGTTTGTGAATGGGTTAATCGGGAGGTATTATGTGTACCATACTGTTTGCTTATGATTATCATCCCCGTTATCAGTTGGTGGTAGCAGCTAACCGGGATGAGTTTTACCAACGTCCTACGTCACCCGCGGCTTTTTGGCCGGATAATCCTGATATCCTGGCGGGAAGAGACTTGAAGGAAGGTGGTACCTGGATGGGGATTACCACCAGCGGACGGTTTGCAGCTTTAACCAATTACCGGGATCCTGCCAGTTTTAAACCGGAGGCCAGGTCGCGAGGGCATTTGGTTAAGGATTATCTGAGCAGTGATCTGGCGCCGGAGACTTATGCAGCCGACCTGGTTGACGGGGGCAGTTCCTATAATGGCTTCAATCTATTAATGGGAACCTGTCAATCAATGTATTACTACTCCAACCGGGAAAAAATTATTCGCAATATTCCAGCCGGTGTCCATGGCTTGAGTAATGCCTTACTCAATACACCCTGGCCCAAAGTAACCAGGGGAATTAAGGCTCTTGCTACTCTTCTCCAGCATGATGATATTAAAGCGGAACAATTATTTACCATGATGACCGACCGGGAACAACCACATGATCAGGAATTACCCCGGACGGGGGTTAGCCTGGAAATGGAAAGAATGCTGGCCCCAACGTTTGTCATGAGCCCCAAGTATGGTACCTGCTTAACCACGGTAATATTAGTGGAGCGCAATTATAATGTCCAATTTTGGGAGCGCAGTTTCAAGGATGGACAACCTGACAACTGGGAAGAAGTTTATTATCAGTTTGTTATGAACGGTTACTGATACATGAAATCTTCATTTGCATGGGTAACCACCCTCCAGCCAATCACATAGTCCACCAGGGGCAAGCGTTTTTTAAAGAAACGGTGAAACTTGGTTTAATAATAAACATCATGCCTCTCCATTTCCCTTGCGATACTCCTAATAGACATGAAACCGCCCGGCCTGCCGTATTTTACAGCCAGTATTTCCGCCATTATGGCCAGGGCTATTTCGGAAGTTTTTTGTCCTCCCAGGTCCAGACCGACCGGCACATAAATCCTGTTCATTAGCTTGTCGGCCACCCCCATCTCATTTAACTTGCTAAAATAAGCAGTTACCTTGCGTTTATTTCCCAGTATCCCTATGTACCGAGCTGGAGAGTTGATTACGGCCAGAAGTGCAGGTTCATCGTATTCATGATTGTGGCTAACTAAAACAATGCTGGTACTACTATCTATGGTAGATGATTTAAGCAGCTCCTCAATGTCGCCCAGCAATAATTCATTGGCCAGGGGGAATCTTTCCCGGGTAAGTGTTTCCGGCTGATTATCGATAATGCTGATATTGTAGCCAACCACCAGAGCCAGTTGATAAAGATCCTGTACCATATTGCCTGATCCAACTATGATTAATTTATCTGCCGGGCAAGATACATTTATGAACATTTCCATAAACTTATCACCGCTACTAAGCATTATTTTATGGGACAAACCTTTGCTTATATACCGTTGGGCTTCCTTGGCGGCCAGTTCCTGCAACATACTATCACCAATTTCTCCTGCTATCACCTGCCCAAATTGATCAACTATGATCATGGTGCCAGGTTGGCCACCCTGCATCAGATTGGAAGCTATGATCGTAACCAGTGCTACTTCCTTCCCGTCTTGCTTTTTATCTGCAAAAATTCGCATTAGATTGGAATCCAATTAAATCACCTCAAAAATCATTTTAACTATGAAATTAGAGCTCATGCAACTATGGTTTTGTTATGTATAATACCACATAGTTTGGCATTTTTGTTTTATCGTACAATGTTTTGTTATGTTTTATCGGGCATTCCTCAATATCTTAAATTGAAAGTTTCCAAAGCATTAGACGTATATTCAGGTAAAGCAGCAATGGATGATAATGCCAGGTTGTTTATAATCGGCTATTAAATGAAGGGAGACGAAAGAGTACATGATAACAAAAAGGTTAAGAAAAATAGCCCGACTGGGGACGGCTTTACTTCTGGTAATTCTCTTACCAGTCACTGCGCTGGGGGCTCCAGGTAATAGTAACAGTGGGCAAGGGGGTTCCCCCGGTAGTATTTCCCTGGATAAAGCTATTCAAATAGTAAAGCAGAATTTTAATATTCCTTCTGATTTGCAGGAATTTAGTTCGGCCTTTGATAGCTCTGATAATCGACAAGTATGGCGTTTAAACTGGACCGCTTCGGAGGGCAAGGAAGGTAGTTTTATGGCCGAGATAGATGCCAATAGTGGTGAGATAATGAGCATGTACCGCTGGCAAGGACAGGCTACCACCGGCAGTAAAATTCCCTCTATATCGATGACCCAGGCTCGCCAAATTGGGCAGAAACTCCTTAATCAACTGCTCCCCGGTAAATCCGCTGATCTGGTTATGGACCAGGAGTCTTCTATAATCCCGCTCGACAGTTATGGCTCCTACAATATTTACTGGAAAAGAACCTATCATAAAATCCCGGTAGGGGTTGACTATGCCAGTATGGAAATAGACAGGCATAGCGGCGAGGTCCTCCATTTCAATTTACACTGGACTAACGCTAAACTTCCACCACCATCAGGTATCATTTCCCAGAAACAGGCGGGTGAAGTCTTTAGTAATGAGCAGATGCTAAAACTACAGTATATTTTCCCTTCAACCATACAGCCATTAAGAAACGAGCAAAAACCACCTGCACCCCGTCTGGTCTATGCGGTTAAGCACCAGTCGGATGGTATGATTGATGCTTTTGCTGGTACTCCCGTAATTGCGGAGAACATAATATCCGTGGCTGAGGGCATGGGAGAATCGGCTAAAAACATGAAATTACCTGCACCTGCAGGACGAGATGAAGCCATAAGCCTCAGTCCAGAAGAACAGCAGGAAGTTGAAAAATCAGCAAAACTTATTACTCAAGGCCAGGCAGTAGAGGCGGTAAAAAGATGGGTTAAGATACCGGACAATATGGAATTAAGATCTGCCGGCCTGGAAAAGAACTGGAAAAATCCGGTTTTAAGGACCTGGAATCTTAACTGGCAACTAACTGCAACAACCTCCTACGGCAACCTGTGGGCACAGGTTAATGCCGCCGATGGCGAACTATTAAGTTTCCACCTGAATTTACCTCCGGCAGAAGGTACAACACCAGCTATAGGGAAAGATGAGGCTAAACAAATGGTCGAAGGTTTTATTAAGGGAATCCAACCCCAGCGCTGGAACCAGGTTACCTTTTATGCTAATGGTTTGCCGGATAATTCCCCGGAAAGAGACACTGGCGCCTGGTCTTTTAATTACCTGCGCCTGGTCAATGGTGCCCAATGCCCCGACGATGGTATAAGAATAACGGTAGATGCTAAACGTAAACAGATATCCAGTTACAATCTGGAATGGAGCCAGGCCAGTTTTCCGTCAACCACCGGGATACTGGGGACAGACAAAGCCAATGAAGTCTTTCTCAAAACTATTCCCTTAAAATTGAGGTACACCTTCATTCAAAAACCGGGAGAACAGCCTCAGGTTAAATTGGTATATTTTCCGGAATCCAAAGATGGATTAAGCATGTTGGATGCAAAAACCGGTCAGACCCTTTATCAGGACGGTCAATCAGTATCCGACAAACCCCAGCCTTATATATTTAATGATATAGAGGGACATTTTGCCCAGAAAGAAATATCCCTGCTGGGACAGGCTGGTATTTTCGGTGAGTATGGCAATAGTTTTCATCCTGACGAAAATATAACCTTGCGTTCATTGCTAAAAGCTATGCTGGCTTCCCGAGATGGTAACTATGGCATTGGCAAGATTGAGGACCAGGAATTAATCAACCGCTGCCAGAGATTAGGTTGGATTAAAGAAAGCCCTGATTTAGATAGTCAGATTAGCCGCGATAATCTGTCTTTATTAATGCTACGCTTCCTGGAGATTGAATATCTTACCCGGGTAGAAGGAATATACCAGG
>JAQUGU010000134.1 GCA_028683995.1 Syntrophomonadaceae bacterium
GCGCTAATTTCCAGGGCTGAACGGGCTGACATTTCACTGCCACGGGCAATTTCCTGAGTGCCTGCAGTCGATTCTTCAATGGTAGCGGTGGTAGATTCAAGAGCTCTGCCTATTTCCGTCATGGCATGCATTACCTGGTTAACGTTTTGACTGATGTCTCCAGTGAGGGAGCTTAGCATATCGGCATCTTTTTTATACTGCTGGCCTATGCCAGACATACGCGAGTAATCCGGTACCACATCATTATTTATGAAATCCAACATTTCATTGGAGCTGGTTATAAGGTAGTTAATAGCTTCCTGAACTTGTCCGGTGAGATTGTGGATGCCGTTTACCGCTGATGCTGAATCTTCTGCCAGTTTGCGCACTTCTTCAGCTACTACAGCAAAACCTTTACCCTGTTCTCCCGCCCGGGCCGCCTCAATTGCTGCATTCAGAGCCAGTAGATTAGTCTGGGCAGCAATACCGGCTATGTTCTCGGCCAGGCCTGATATCTCTTCTACAACGGCCGCGTTTTCAATAGCCTGGACTAGTCTCTCCTTAATATTGTTATACATGGTAATAGCGTTGTTTTGAGCTTCTTCCGATGCTTGTTGGACCTGTATGGCCCGCTGTTCAATCTCCTGAGCATTGTTATGGCCCTCATTGGCCTTACGATTAACTTCGTTAAGAGCGGCAGTAACTTCCTCTCCGGCAGCATTAATTTCTTCGGTAGCTGCGGATACCTCTTCCATACCGGCCGATATTTCCTCGGTTGAGGCTGAAACCTCTTCCATGCTGGAGGCAATATCTTCGGCGGATGCAGCCAATTGCTGGCTGGAGGCAGCTACTTCCTGGGAATCAATATTAATCTCTTCCATCATGTTTCTTAAATTATTTACCATTCTACTCAGTCCCTGAGATAGCAGCCCAATTTCATCCCGTCGGTGTAAAAATTTGTCCGATATACTTATAGTGAGATCTCCCTGGGAAATATCATGGGTATGTAATGCCGCTGATTTTATTGGTTTGGCCAGCAGGAAGCCTAAATACATGGCTACCCCAATGCCAATAAGCAGGAAAAACAGGGTAGCTATTAATACCCCCGTTTTCAGGCCCTGCAAAGCGGCAAGTACTTCAGCCCGGGGTGCAGTTATAGCTATAGACCAGGTGGTATTGGGAACCGGGGCAAACCCCATGAATTTAAGGGTATTATCTGTCCACAGGTATTCCCCATAACCTCGTTCTCCCTGCATCATTCTCTCAACTATTGCAGCCAGGGGCTCTAGCCCGGAGTCTTTTTTTACTTCCTCCAGCGGATTGTACTGGTCCAGAACCATATCAAATTTGGGATGGGCGATAATATGCCCGGTCTCATTTACCATGAAGGCATAACCGGTATCAGCAAATTCTATTTCCGAAACCAGTGTGGTCAGCATAATGGCATCTATTACTGCTACCAGAACAGCTTTTATCTGGCCGTTATCACCAGTTATGGGTGATGCCACGCTTATAACAACTGTTCCGTCTGTTTTGCTAACAATAGGTTCAGAGATGGCTGTTTCTCCACCCTGAGCCTTTTTAAAATAATCGCGATCGCTTATATTGGCAGTATTGCCGTCTGTACCCTTAAAATGGCCATTCATATCGGCTATACCCATCATAGAGTAAGCCAGTCGCTTGTTTTCTTGCTGGAGTACTGGTAATTGCCGATTCCAATCCATACTTCTAATTTCATCCTGGGAAGCAATAGTCCCAACAGCTGTTTTTTTAGTATTCAATTCGCTGGACAGTAGTTTGGTAGCATCTACAGCTCGGTTTACCACATTTTCTTCAATAGTACTCATCATAGCCTTTGAGGCCGTTGTATAGGTATAGATTCCCAGTCCCCCACAGAAGATTAAAACCACAATACTGAAATAAACGGTTAGTCTCAGCGCAATACTTCTCATAAAGACCTCCTTTAATTATTTTGCCAGCACTTTTGCCTGCTTTTATCCTGGCAGTCCAGGGATTGTTGCGGGTAGATGGGGCTTGTGCACAGAATAGTGCCATAATTAGACGAGATAACAGACAAAGTATATAATTTCTATACGGGGTAAGCAATAGGTTAAATGACAATTAATGACTTTGTTTTAGATTACACTCAAGCCCAGCATGGTAATAGGAGTTATTAGTTATGTATGATTTTGGCAAACTAATTTCGCGTGAGAATACGAATTGTGCTAAATGGGATACGGTGGAAAAAGGCCTGCTGCCTATGTGGGTGGCGGATATGGATTTTCAGTCGCCGCCGGAGGTGATTGCGGCCCTGAAGGAAAGAGCGCAGCACGGGGTATTTGGCTATAGTGGCGGCTATGGGGGCTGGTTTGAAGCTTTGATGCAGTGGATGGAGAAGCGCTACTTACCTGCTCTGGTTGGATTGCCGCGGCCTGGGCTTAAATGATAAGGAATTGGACAGTTTTATTAAAGAGAAGGCCAAACTCTTGCTGGAGCCGGGAACTATTTTCGGCACTGGCGGTAGCGGTTTTCAAAGGATGAATATTGCCTGTCCCCGTTCTCGGCTGCTAGAAGCCCTGCAGCGCTTGGAAACGGCGGTCAGGGAATAAGGGGATAAAGTGTTTTGGTGGAGGCTGCCAACCGGGGTTCCAGGCGGTCGGACAAGGTACCTGGCAGGGGAGATAGTACGGTCATAACCAGGGGTTGGGCCAGCAGGATAAGGCCCGCGCAAACATTAAGCCACTACCGATAATAGGGCAGAGAGGTATTGACCGGCGAGATATAAAAATAGCAGGGTGAATATCAGTTTGAAAATCAGCGGGTTAATGTTGCGACTTATTACTACACCTAGCTGAGCGCCGGCTATAGCTCCCAGTCCCAAGAGCAGCCCGCAAGGCAGATTGACAAAGTTCTGCCCGGTTTTTATCATGGCTCCGGCGGCAACATAGGGCAGCATAGCCAGTAGGGTGGTTCCTACCGCTTCATAAGGTGCGGCGCCAAAGCACCATATTAAGACGGGTACCAGAATGAAGCCTCCCCCAACCCCAAAAACTCCGGCCATAGTTCCGGTTAACAGCCCCAAGAGTATCAGCAGTAGGCTCTGGTATTTATATGGTGCTCGCTGTGGTGGGTGTGTTTCCCCCTGGCGCCATACCCGGTAGGTTTCACGGCCCATGCGAACTGCCATGAAGAGGAAGAGTAAGCCCAGCAGCATTTCTAGGATAGCGGTATTATTACTCAGGTAAGCTTTGAAAACATATGACCCTAGCAGTACTCCAACCAGTCCTCCACCGCCAATGAGCAGGGCACTTTTTACCCGCACATTGCCTTCACGAAAATGACCATAAGCGCCGGATGTGGTAGTAAAGATGGCGGCAAATAATGAGGTGCCCACTGCAATGGCCGGGCTGAACCCAAGAATGAATTGGTTGACCGGCAGCATAATAATGCCCCCGCTGACTCCCAGCAGGGCTCCCACTACCCCGGCCAGCCCCCCGCTGATTAAGGCAATTATATACATCAACATAAAAAAACCATCTCCAAGAATGATATATGCTCTTCCTATAACGAGGGTACGGAATCTGTAGGGGCGAACCCGTGTGTTCGCCCACGTGTAGCCGGTAACGGTAAGGTGCCCCAACGGGCAGACACATGGGTCTGCCCCTACAATCTTAACCCCTAACCCCTTACTCCTAACTCTAAAAAATCAGTCAAGTTCTCAAATCGAAGTTATTTACAAGGCAGCTATATTATCAACGCCTTATTGATGACTACATGTATGCTTTATTCTACCAGTATTGATACTACTACAAAACTCCTGTTACAGGAAATAGAGGGGGGAAGAAAGAGGAAGCAGGGAAGGACAAAGATTGCTGGAAATAGAGGTGGGGGTGTCAAGAGAACCGTCCCCCTGTCACCATTTTATTGAAAAAGGAAAAAACATTATTATGACCGGTAATCCCGGCACTGGAAAAACTATGGTGAGCATTGCATTAGGGTTAAAGGCATGTATGGCAGGTTACAAGGTATTGTTTACTACAGTTCCCCTTCTGGTCACAACATTGAAGGAATCCAATAGTGCGAAAACGCTCCGATATTTTGAAAATAGATTTGAAAAGTACGATCTTGTTATCGCAGATGAATTGGGGTATACATCATTTGATAGAGAAGGAACAGATTTATTGTTTAACAACCTTTCTCTCAGGGCAGCAAGGAAATCAACGATTATTACCACAAATCTGTCATTTGAACGGTGGGTAGAGGTTTTTGGGGACCCGACAGTAACAAGTGCTATGATAGACCGACTTACCTATAAAGCTATCCTGGTGGATATGGAGGGGGATTCCTATCGACTAAGGGAAACTTTAAAAGAAAACGGGGCATCCCTCAGTTTCGTAAATCCAGCGGTATAATAATTAGTGATAAAAATATGTGCCTCTGGCCTAGTTATAGAGGCATAATATTATTAAATAGGTGACCTAAAATTCAATGGTCTTTTGACCTATTTTTCAGTTGACAAATATACGTGTTTATGCTAATTTAAAATTAGGTCAGTTAGCTCATTGAAAATTAGGTCACTTCCAACAATAATATGGTATCCTTTTGGTATCAAACTGAGAGGAGACCTAAAAGGAAGTGGTGACATTGAAACAAAAGCAAAGAATTATTCTTAAACACCTTGAAGGTATGAGCAACAGAAGTATTGCCAGAGAATTGCACATGAGTAAAGACACGGTCAACAAATATGTAGCTGAGTATGAAAAACAAAAATCAGAGCTTTTATTGTTAAATCCAGAAGCAGATCCGGAAGAATTAATTCAGGCAATCGTTGAGAAGCCAAAATATAATTCAGATAATCGAGAACCCAAGAGAGTTACGCCGGAGATGATAAAAGCCATTGAGGAATGTATTGAACGAAAAGAAGAGGTGATGTGTAAGTAGAAACACCTGAAAGATAAAAATTTAGAAAGGTGGAATCTATAATGGGTAAATTAGATGGCAAAGTAGTAGTAGTGACAGGTTCAGTTTCAGCGATTCCTGGTTTTGAC
>JAQUGU010000135.1 GCA_028683995.1 Syntrophomonadaceae bacterium
GCTAGTTTGGGATTAGACCAGGCCCCGGAATAATGCTGCAAACGGTATATCCGCGCCTCTTTTTCCTGCAGGTTTTGTCGTAGTTCTTCTGATTCATGCTGGTGATAAGTGACTTCTTTGAGCAACCCGGCATTGCGTTTTTCCAGCTTGCCTATACTCCTTTTCAGGCTGGATATATCCCGCTGGTAATAAAATACCTTCCTATGCAATTCCTGGTTCTCCCCTGCCAGCCGGGTTACTTCTTCTTCCAACCGCTCAAATAGCTGGTTAAGGGATTCCCGGCTTAACTCACCCTGTTCTCCTGCCCACAGCCTTACCACCTGTTCCCGGGTAGCAATAAGATTATATTCGATAAGGAATCTAACTCTGATTTCTCCCCGGCTTAGTTCTCCATCATAGGAAATATCTTTGATGTTGATAACGAAACGGAGGGAATCTTTGCGTTCCAGGGTCTGGTCAAAATCGCTATAAGCTACTCGTTCCTTTATGATTTCCTCTTTCTTGATCAGATGCATAGTTCCCTGATCGTCTTCCAACAAACATAATATATCAACTTTGACCCGCACTTCCACTGCCTGCCCCTGGGGAAGTATTTCGGACTGCTTTACTTTAATTTTAAGATCCTCCAGGGTACGATGAAATCGCTCAGAAGGGTAACTATGTTCCCGGCCCAGGCGGCGAGGTGTTTTAAGCTGAGCCATGATTACGGGTGACCATATGGAAAAGGCCTGTTCCATTCTTCCACCTTCTTTTTCCATTAATGCTAATTTATATTACAAACCCGGGTTAAGTATGAATTAACAAAAAAAAACTGCATGGGATTCATGCAGTAGTTGCCTTATTTATTAAATTATTTAGTTGTTGGCGGAAGCTATACGGATTTCAAAGTCCTGCTTATCATAAACGAAGAGTTCAACAGTTTCAGTAAGAACGTCGGCATAAGTATATGAAACCCGCCGCTCAATTTTTCTTTCGTTCAATTTTATTACGAATATATTGGGGTATATGGATTCCAGGACACCTTCTCTTTCTACGATGCGATTCCTTCCCCGGTTGGCCTTTAACCTGATCTTACTGCCCACAAAAGATTCCAGGTCTCTTTTAATATCTGATAAAGCCCTGGGAGAACTCACACTACCACCCTCTTCATGCAAATATCACTTATTATTTTATACCAGGGCAAAGATAAAGTCAACAGTGAAATAAATAGTATATTAGAAAACAATTCTGATGTCAACTCATAAATGGGCTAAAAATCTCGCAAAATACAGGTTTTTTTCGCCAACAATCTCTAAAAACATCCCCCTATTTAGTATATTTGTCGGCTACTTTGCTGGCAGCACAGGCATCGGGTTTAATTTTGGCAGCAAAGCCACTGTTTACTATCATTCCCGTAACCTCTTTAATCAGTTCTCTGGTCTCACCCTGGGTGCCAACATCTAAATGTATTTCCACTTTCATATCTTCCCGCCCATGTTCTTTAAGCAAATGGGAAATCTGGTCAGCCAGGGTCAGGCTAAGAGAGGCCTCATAGAAAATGCGCTGGCGCAAGCTTTTGATTTTCTGCTCCATGGATTTGTTATAGTAATAGCGGGCACCCTTACCCTGACGATGAATTATAATGGCGCTGACAAAACAGGTTCCCTGCTGATGGGGATGTGAATCACTGCCTACCAGAAGTTTGTAAGACCGCGTAATATCTTCGCTGATATAGTCCAGGATGTCTATTACTACTTCATTTAGTTCCATTTGACCTTTAGTGGGACTGTGAAACACCATATTTACGCCTCCTGTAAGGGCAGGTTATTGGCCAGTACCACGAAATCATCCAGGCTAAGGTTTTCTGGCCGAGCCAGGGGTGATATCCCCCATTGCTCCAGCCAGCCCTGGATCTGGTTTTTATCCTGTCCCGAAAAATCAGTACATATGTTTAGCATAGTCTTTCTGCGTTTCTGGAATGAAGCCCGCAGTAGTTTCTTAAAAACGATTTCATTATTTACTTTTATTTTCTCCCGCCGGGGTGTTATTCGTAATACGGCTGAATCAACCTCAGGTCGGGGATAAAAACAATTGTGGGATACATTCATAAGCAGCTCACTACGAGCATAGTAAGAGGTGGTCAAGGTAAGTAAGCCATAATCTTTTCCTCCCGGACTGGCCATTATTCGCTGTGCCACTTCTTTTTGCATCATCAAGGTAGCGGATTGTAAATGAGGACATTTTTCCAAGAGATAGAAGATAATCGGAGTAGTTATGTTATAGGGGATGTTGGCGCAGACCTGATAAGGCTGGACAGTAGGAAGAGCAAAGGCTTTTACCAGTTCCTCTTCCAGGTTTACCTCCAGTATGTTGGCAAATAATAGCTGTACGTTATTATATCCGGACAGTACTTCCTGCAGCATCACCTGTAAATTTCGGTCTATGTCTATGGCCAGTACCCCTTTGCAATTATCAGCCAGTTCCATGGTAAGGGTACCCAGACCAGGCCCTATTTCAACAACATAGTCATCCCGGTTCAAATCACATGATGATACTATTTTATTTAATATGTTGCCATCTATAAGAAAATTCTGACCCCATTTTTTACGGGGGAAAAATTCATAGCGGCGCATTAAGTCCCGAATTTGCGATAAAGATACTGCTGGTATCATTCCTCTCATCTTTTCTTTTTGATATTATACTATAAATCTGCAGCAAGCAGAAATCCTCAAAATAAAGGAAGGCTGCCCTGCCGATTATAAATCCAGGTATCTGCCCCTCTTAATTATGGAATTGCAGACCCAGTGCAAACACATGGATTCGCCCTTACAGATTCCCGTCCCCCGGTTGCGAGAGAAGTATCCTCACTCCCTTATTCTTAACTCCTGGCCTTAGTATTTTCGGTTAAAGAGCTTTTTTTAGGAAAATAGGTACAAAAAAACCCCGGATGTTTATTTGACCCGGGGTTAAGAATTGCTAAAATGCGGGACGCTGTTGTTTCAGTTTACCACTTATATCATTAATGTCTTGCTGGAAATTCTGTATAGGTTTACCTTCAATAATACCTGCCGCAACATCGTTAATCCGTTTAATCATCGTAGGATCAGTAGTAACCAGAACCTGAGAAATACGCCGGTCACTGGCTTTTAGTTTATTAGCTACGGTGCTTTTAACCTTGTTTACCGTAGCGGCATCTCTGGTAGCAGTTGGTTCCAGGGTCAACCCTACCATTACCACCTGGCCGCTGTAATTAGTTCTGGTAGCATTGGTATTGGTCATTTTGTTAGTAGTTGAGGTGCCGCCGGTGTTAGTCATGCCTATACTGGAGACTATCACACTGGCCCGTTTTACCCCTTGTACATTCTCAGCCATTTTGGATAGCTTGTTGGCCATTACCCGTCTCTCGCTGGCAGTCATTTCCACATTGGACTTTTTGGTAGTAACACCAGGTTTACGTTCTGGAGTCATTGGCTTTTTCGTTGTAGTCTGGCACCCCGCCAAACTGATAAATAGGAAACTGATGCATAATAATAGTGTAAAGCTTTTACGCAATGATGGATCACCTCCTTTATATTTGCCTGTTTTATTTTTCTGTTATTACAGTAATTTAAACCGCGGAAAAGCTTGGGAATTTTTCGAAAATGACAAAAAAACTCCCTGCTAAAAAATTAGCAGGGAGTTATTGTTGATTTTAGTCCAATACGTAGACCTTCACCGTCCTACGCCCCCAATTCAGGCACTGGGAACGTTCCTCCATGAATAAATCCAGACGATTCCCTTTTATTGACCCACCCGTATCAGCCGCCCGACCGTAGCCATAGCCTTCCACATACAGCTTGCTCCCCATCGGGATAACGCCGGTATCTACTGCTACCATTCCTACCTCGGGATGTTTCCCGCTGGCAGTACGGTATCCGGTATAAGTATAGGCTGAAGTTTCCATATAACGGGCTTCCCGGAAATTCAAGAGCTGGTTGCCACGGGAAACGGCAGTAATAGTACCCATGGCAATAACCCGGTTTTTAGGTTGTACCAGAGTTTCACTGTTAATGACCTCCCGTTTAACCTCCTGGCCATTGTGATAAGTAATTCTTACAGTGTTCATAGCCAGACCGTTTTTTCCTGCACTTACAGTTTTAGTTAAGCCTCTTTCCAGGCTATTATCGCTGGTGCGTTCCACTCCGCAGGGAATAGCCTGCTCCATTTTTACTTCACTTTCGCTTACCCGTATTACTTCTATTTCCTGGTCGGGAACAGTTTTAGGAACGGGAACGGTTTTTACAATATCCTTTTCTCCCAGTTCAAAACCCGCCAGGCGAATGGCTTCTTTAATGCTTATCGGAGTGGTAATTATTTCTTTGCTGCTTCCATCGGCCATAACTTTTACGGTAAAAGCCCGGGTTACTACAATACGTGTATCCTTCTTTACTTTACTATTAAGAGAAGGCTCTACCCGATCATACTTTCCCATTGCTATCGCTTCTTTTTCCAAAACTCCGTCAACCGTATTGGTAAAAAAAACCCGACTTTGAATTGTTTTACCATCAACTGCAATAGTGACTGGTTTTTGTAAGGCAAAAAAGAGACTTACCCCCAGAACGATTATAAAGAGAATCGCAGCTGCCAGGCCAGTCTTCTTCCCAGACCAGACAATCCCCATAACTCTCCTCCTTTTCATCCAAACTATTCCTTTGTAAATAGTTTGAATACATACAACATTTTAGCCAAAAGAGCAGTCATAAGTCAAATTTACTGGCATTTGCTGGCTAAAATTACGCTTTTTGGGTTTAACCCCACAAAGATCTACCTAATTAATTATTATCGCCTTGCTCTTATTTTATTCCTAAAGGTGTAAAAACTTTGCTGAAAAACATTTTTTACCAATTACTAAATAAGTCGAAGCAGGGGAGATTAATAAAATAGGTGCCAATAGCATAGTTTTCTTGTAATAACGCCGA
>JAQUGU010000136.1 GCA_028683995.1 Syntrophomonadaceae bacterium
AGACGCGGAACCCGCGGAGAATTTAGGAATACGCGGAAAGTAATCATTGATTTAAAAATCCGCGTAAGTCATTATAAATCCGCCCCCTTAATAGTGAGCGATAGCGAACATCAGTGTGCCTTATGGGTACGTTATCCGCGTCTATTAATCCCTGTTAAATTACATTTTGATTTCAGTGTCCTTCATATTTTTCAGTGTATTCAGTGTCTATTTCATATTACCTTATTCTATTTTGCGGATTTCTCTTTGCAATCTTTTTAATATGCGTTTCTCCAGGCGGGATATATAGGATTGGGATATTCCCAGGATATCGGCCACCTCTTTCTGGGTTTTTTCACCTACATCACCTAATCCGAAACGCAATTGAATTATGGTTTTTTCTCGAGAGTTTAATTTGTGCATAGCCTGCCAGAGCAGGTTTTTCTCTACTTCCCCTTCAATTTTTTTATATATCATATCGCTTTCAGTTCCTAAAACGTCTGAAAGCAGAAGTTCGTTTCCATCCCAATCTACGTTTAATGGCTCATCCAGAGATACCTCAACCCGATGCTTAAGGTTTCGGCGCAAATACATCAAGATTTCATTTTCGATACAACGAGAAGCATAAGTCGCCAGTTTTATATTCTTTTTGGGTTCGAAAGTATTAACCGCTTTTATCAAACCAATGGTACCAATGGAAACCAAATCCTCAATATTAATGCCGGTATTTTCAAACTTTTTAGCTATGTAAACTACCAGGCGCAGGTTATGTTCTATTAAAGTAGACTTAACCTCCATATCCCCTTCAGCCAGTTTCTTAATCAGTTCATGCTCTTCATTTTCCCGTAAAGGTGGGGGAAGCACCTCGGTCGACCCGATGTAATGAATTAACTGGGGCAACCTTTTCTTAAGATATAGTTGTAACAAATATAATCGCCATCTCTTCAACCTGGAAATTAAATTCATAATCCTTCCTCCTATCCCTGGTTAATAATTTCAGACGGAATGAGCAAGTGGTAACTTCCATCCTGGCTCAGTTTATCCCGGTAAATGCCGATTACCACGTTATTGTGTAATACCTTGTTCTTCCCCATATTTACCAGTATGGCATCGGCCCGAATCCCGACTAAAATGCCGTTTTTCCTGCCAATAGAGCTAAAGGGTATTATCCGTAAGCGGCTCGCCCAACTGCTCTGGCTTAAACGGTCCAAGATATCATCTTCATCTCGGGTATCATCAAAGGCCTGTTGAAAATCTTCTGGTAAACATTGCTTGAGGAACTCATATTCGGCTACTACCACCGGCCGTTTGGTAAGGGGATCTTTTAAGCCATTACCAGTATCCAGAAAACCCTGACCATTGCAACTCTGGGCTCCAAAGCGCAGTTCCACTCCAAACCTTAATAAATTGGGAACAATTCTTCGCAGCAAGTATTTTTCACCATAGACCCCAATCAGGAGGGCAAATATAGCACCTGCCAGCAACCATAGATAAGAAAACCTGAACCCCTCACCTGGTGCTACCATTAAATAAGAAACAGCGATACTGGCGCCGGCTACGGCAAAACTAATGCCATAAAAATAGACCAGGGCTTTTTTAAACTCGGTCCAGGTCTGAGGCGCCAATCCAAGAATTAAGAGCAAACAGGAAAATAGAATTTTTGCCGGCACACTGTAGCAGAGGGTCATAGCAAGATAAAGATAAAGGACAGAATAAATTGCTCCCAGCAAGGCAGCAGTAAAAAGCCGGGGAAATACTATCCTCATCCCTGCTAGCCGGGCAGTTGCCCAGAGTATTACAAAATCCATGACCAGATTTATCGCAAATGTTACATCGGCATATACTTTTGGCCCATCCACCATATCACCATTTTCCTTTACCGGCTCAGCGGGCGTTATAAATTGGCCATATTATGCTGGTGAAATTCTATGCCTGCTTTTACCGGTTATGTCTTCCAAATTATACCAGATGCCAGGCTACATAATTTGTCTTTTTAAGGGAATTGTAAAAGGCTAAATTATTCCCTAAAAATAAAGAAACCGGGAAACATTAATGTCTCCCGGTGTTTATAATTTTATTTCGCTGTTTTTACCTGCGTCTCAGGAATGGAGGTATATCTAAATCGCCCTTGTCCAGGAAGGACGGTGGGGAGTCCATCCCCCGGCGCTGCTGGGTTTGGGTATTACTTTCACTTAACTGCTGGGTTCTAGCGGTGGCAAATCCGGTGGCAATAACGGTTACTCGCACCTCATCATCTAAACTGTCATCGATATTAGCACCAAAAATAATATTGGCTTCCAAATCGGCCGCCTGGTGAATTATCTCGGCTGCTTCATTGATTTCAAAGAGAGTAAGGTTATTACCGCCACTTATGTTAAATAGTACACCCTTGGCACCCTCAATTGAGGTTTCCAGCAACGGACTGGATATGGCCATACGGGCCGCCTCGGCAGCACGATTTTCGCCACTGGCACTTCCTATTCCCATCAGAGCTGAGCCCGTGTTCTGCATAATGGTTTGCACATCGGCAAAATCACAATTAATTACCCCGGGCACAGCAATCAAATCGGAAATTCCCTGAACCCCCTGGCGAAGAATATCGTCGGCTATTTTGAAGGCATCATTAAAACCAGTATGTTTATCAACCACTTGTAATAAACGGTCATTGGGTATAGTAATCAAGCTATCTACTTCTTCTCTTAAACCCTGGATACCGATATCCGCCTGCTGGTTGCGTTTACGTCCTTCAAAACTAAAGGGCCGGGTTACTACTCCAACTGTGAGAGCCCCAATTTCTCTTGAAATTCTGGCTATCACTGGTGCTCCCCCGGTTCCGGTACCACCGCCCATGCCCGCAGTAACAAAGACCATATCTGCACCTTGTAAGGCCCTTTTAATCTCATCGGCAGTCTCTTCAGCTGCTTTTTTCCCGATATCCGGGTCTGCGCCTGCTCCCAGTCCTTTAGTAAGTTTTTCCCCTACCTGTATCTTCTTTTCCGCCTTGGAAAGGTATAGAGACTGCGCATCAGTGTTAACCGCTATGAATTCTACCCCTTTTAATCCGGCTTCTATCATGCGGTTAATCGCATTGTTGCCTCCACCGCCTACACCTATCACCCTGATATTAGCAAATTGCTGCGTTTCCACATCGAAATCCAAGGGCATCCCAAAACCTCCTCTACCTTAGCTGAATAAATCTCTCAACCAGTAATTCATTTTATGAAATATACCGGTAAACCCCTTCTCCTCATAATAGACTGTTCTTGTATTTTGGGCCGCATAGATGATACCTCCGAGAACGGCTGCATTTTGCGGTCGGTTAAACTCTGTTGGCAAACCCCGTAAATTTTCAGGTAAACCCATGCGTACCGAAGTATTTAAGTATTCTTCCATAACATTGATTAATCCCGGCAACTCAACTCCACCGCCAGCGAGGACAATCCCCCCCGGGATACCCTCCAGAGGAATATAGCGTTTCATCTCCGCAAGTATCATGGCAATTATTTCAACTACCCGTGCATTTATTATATCTGCTATTACCTGCTGAGACACCTGTTTTATTTCTTTTCCCTGAACATTTTTAATAGCTACCATGCTATCCTGGCTATCCTGACCAAGCAGTTCCGGACTGGCGATTCCGTACTGCTGCTTTATTCTAGCAGCTTCTTCTATGGAAGTTTTTAAAACAATGGCCAGATCCCGGGTTATATATTCATCACCTACTGGCAGAACCGATGAGTGGAGCATACTTCCACCTTCAAATAGGGTAACCTCGGTGATTCCGGCACCAAAATCAATGAGTACTACTCCCATCTCCTTTTCCGCCGGTAGAAGAACCGATTCGCTAACCAGCAAAGGATTATAGATAAGATAATCCACCTGCAGGTTAATCCGGGTGGTGCTTCGTTGCATATTCTGAATAGCAGCACCGGCTGCAGTTATAATAGAAACTTCGCTTTCTAACCTGCTTCCTACCATTCCTACGGGGTCTTTTACCCCATCATAACCGTCAACTATGTATTGTCTCTCAATCATCTGCAATATGGTTTTATCAGGAGGCAAGGATACGTTACAAGCTGATTGCAGAACCCTTTCTTTATCATCGCGGGTAATCTCGTAACTGGGATTTCCCACTGATACCACTGCATGATTGTTTACTGTGTTAATACTTACACCGGAAAAACCGACCAGAGCATTATATATCTGTACTCCAGTTAACCTTTCCAGTTCATTGAGACAGCGGTCTATAGCTCTGGCAGTTCCTTCTATGTCAACTATATTACCTTTTTTCAGGCCGGAGAAGGCTACCTGGCTAATCCCCAGTATATTGATATCCCTTCCCGGAGTAATTTCCGCCAGAGCTGCTTTTATACTACTGGTACCGATATCCAGGCTTGCCACCATGTTTCTTTTGATAATACTAACGCACCCCTTATTTATCTCCTACATAAAAATACCACACCTTCTGTATTATTCCTTTAAAACCGGGCAATTTTGTTTAGTATTTTTTCACTAGATATCGACGTATTATGGCTAAATTTTGGAATATACGGACTCCAAAAACGATTACCGCAGCCAGATATAATTCTACTCCCAGCTTGTCCCCGATATAAGCAAGCCCGGCCGCCAAAAGAGCGTTTACTATGAAACCACTTACAAAAATGGTAGTATCAAATCCATCTTCCATGTAGCCGCGAATTCCACCAAACACAGAATCGAGAGCAGCTAAAATAGCTATCGACAAGTACTTGGCGTAAATCAAAGGTAATAAAACCGGCATCTGAAAACCTATAGCCAGACCTATTAGTAAACAAAAGATTATTAACAACCACATAGACTACTCCGCCTTTTCCCCTTTTTCCACCGGTACACTATATTCAAATCTTATAGGTCCGTTATATGCTGGTATTTGTACTTTTTCCGATTTTTGCATACTAATCTGGT
>JAQUGU010000006.1:0-4363 GCA_028683995.1 Syntrophomonadaceae bacterium
TTAGCAGTTAACTGTTTTAGCAGATCAGTCTTTTCCCGGTGCATCACATAATCACCCTGTGCTAGCTGTTGATCTACCTGCCTGATTTGTAATTGGAACAGAAACAGTTCCTCCACCGCCAGCCTTTTCCGAGCCTGACGATAAGCCTCCCGGCTGTCGGGAAAATGTATATTGTTAAAAGCGTAATCTATCGGGCAGAGATTATACTTTTTCCGCAGTTTTTCCTCCAATACTTCCGGATAATAATCAAGGTAGTCTCTCAAGCTATTAAGAGTTATAAAACGCATCATTTTCTGGCTGAGGCCCTCGGTAAGTGCATAAACCGGCAAAACCTGATATTGGATATCTTCATCTTCAAGTATTTCATATTCGCTTACATTAAATTCCGTTGTACTGAAGGAGGATCTCCTGGGTTTGCCACTTAGAAATACATCCTGCCCAGGCTTGATAATGCGGGACATAAAAGGCTGGTTAAACCAAACCACCGTAATGGCCCCCGAGTCATCCTCCACCAGAGCCTTGAATATAATCATCCCACCCCGGGTTCGGCTAGTCCCGGTAGAACATATTTTTCCCTTTATGCTGGCTGCTTCACCATCTTTTAATTCGGCAATGCGATTTACATTAGCACGATTAAAATAGGCCCGGGGTATATTCCACAGGAGGTCAAAGACCGTATCCAGACCCAGACGGTGTAATTGTCTGCTTCTTTTCGGACCTACTCCTTTAATATATTGAAGGTCTTTTATGAGCCTGTCCATAACAACCTCCATTTTGGAATTAAGAATTGATTAGTTAGAAAAAGACACTGATTGCACTGCTACCTAAATTGTACCGATAGGTACATCCGTGTCCCCGTAGGGGGGAAAACTATGAATAACACTGAATTTTATTAATTTACGTGCTCCTTTACAGGAAGAGTATCAAGACATTTTCGTAAGTAGTTGCGTGCCCCCGCATTCATGGCTGATTCTACTGCTAAAATAAAAAATTTCAGTGTTCTTCAGTGTCTATTAACTGTGGCAAAAAGGCAGAAAAATAGGAGCTTCCTATTTTCCCGCCTCTATTAACAGCCTATTCCGCCGACACCAGGTAGCTGTAATGGGGCTGACCACCAAAATGATACTCCACATCGCAGTCGCCATAGCTTTCTACTATAGTATCCTTAATCTGACTGGCCTGATCTTCGTTAATCTCATCACCATAGAAAAAGGTTATTAAGCTGCTGTCTTCGTCCACCATTTGCTCCAGTAGTTTTAGGAGAACGTCTTCAGGAGTACTGCTGGTAACAGTGATTTCATCACCTAGAATACCAATAATATCACCGTCTTTGATACTGAGGCCATTTATAGAAGAATCTCTCACCGCATGGGTTACTTCGGCATATTTAACTTGTTCCATTTCCTCTATCATAGCAGCGGCAATTTCTCCAGGCTCACCTTCAGGGTCGTAGGCTATCAGAGCAGTAATGGCCTGCATTATAGACCTGGTAGGGACAACCACCACCTGCTTGTCACAAAGCTCCACCACCTGCTGTGCCGCCATAATTATATTGCTGTTGTTGGGAAAGATTATTACCGATTCGGCATTAACCTGATTACATGCATTTAACAGGTCTTCGGTGCTGGGGTTCATGGTCTGGCCACCCTCAACCACCATATCAACTCCCAGGCTCTTTAGTACCTCGATAATCCCTTCACCAACGCCAACTGCTACCAAACCTAGTTTTTTGAATTTACTGGCATTGGCCAATCCGGTATTTTCCCAGTTGTTAATATGTTCATGAACCTCTTCCAGCATATTATTAATCTTGATATCGCTTAACTGTCCCCACTGCAAACAAGTCTCCAGTACCTTACCCGGGTGATTGGAATGAATATGAACCTTAACCAGTTCTTCGTCTCCAACTACCAGCATGGAATCTCCTAAAGGCCGTAAATGGTCTTTAATGTCCTCAGTATTCATTTCCAGGCCTTTTATTAGAACCTCGGTACAATACTGAAACTCCAGCTTAATATCCTGCCTGGCAACCTTATCTTTAGTTACTGGCGCAATTTTCTTCCGGTAATCACCAATTTCTATTTCTTTTTCCTGGGCCAGTCCCTCAACTACCCCCTCCAGGAAATAAATTAAGCCCTGACCTCCAGCGTCTACCACTCCCGCCTCTTTTAAGATTGGCAACAGAGACGGGGTTCTCTCCAGAGTGGTATAGCCAACAGCAATACCAGCCAGGAGAGTGGCTACTATATCGCTATTTTTACGCGCCTCAGTTTCACAAGCGGATGCTATTTCTCTTATGACTGTAAGTATAGTGCCTTCTACTGGCCTCATAACTGCCTCATAGGCAGTCTGGGCCCCTGATTTGAGGGCTAATGCTATATCTATGGCGCTTGCTGTCTCCTTGCCTTCCAGCGTCCGGGCAAAGCCGCGAAAAATCTGGGAGAGTATAACACCAGAATTACCCCGGGCTCCCATTAAAGAACCCATAGATATAGCCCGAGCTGCTTTACTCACAGGCTGATTGAGGTTTTTTTCTCCTTCTTTAACTGCTGATAGCAAGGTCAGATACATATTAGTCCCGGTATCACCATCGGGTACCGGGAACACATTCAACAGATCTACACTATCCCGATTATGTTCAAGCTTAATACAACCTGCTTTAATGCTTCTAACCAAATCATTTCCATTAATATAGACCAAACTCAAATGTATTATCCTCCCCTATTTCTCTCCCAGGACTCTAACGCCTTTAACGTTGACATTGACGATAGCAACCTCTAAACCGGCATTGTTTCTTAGAAAATAGCTGACCTTTTGCATTATATTGTAGGCTACTTCCTTGATTTTAACACCGTATCCGACTATAACATATACATCTACCACCAGTCCATCCTCTGAACTGCGCACGGAAACCCCTTTGCGAATGGATTCGATACCTAGAATACTGCTTATACCTGATTGAATATCCTGGGCTACCATGCCAACCAAACCATAGCAGTCCATAGCTGCCAGTCCGGCTATCATTTCCACTACTTCTTTTGCAACCGTAATATTACCCAACTTGGTTGTCTTTATACTATACATAGCTTTACCTCCTATTAATTAAATTCTTTATTCTACAAGTTGATATTTATTCCTGCTTCTTGCCCTTTGTCTATCATTCTGGTAAAATATTTAAGTGCACTTGATTGAGAGGGGGCAGAAATAATGGCAAAATGTGAAATCTGCGGGAAAAGCGTGGTTTTTGGCAAGAAGTACAGCCACTCCCATATAAGAACCAACCGCCAGTGGAAACCAAATGTCCAGCGGGTTAAGATAGTCGCTGGGGGAACTCCTAAAAAGATTTACGTATGCAGCCGATGCTTGCGTTCAGGTAAAGTTCAAAGAGCTCTCTAAAATCACGGCCTTAGATTAAATCTAAGGCTTTTGTTTTTTCTCCATAATTTCTTGCCCCGAAAACTGGTAAACCTCGCCACAGAAATTACAGGACACCTCCAGTTTCCCTGTCTGTTCTATGGTTTCTGCTAGCTCCTCCCGGCTCAGATTTGCCAGTATAGCTGCCAACCTTTCTCTACCACAGGTACATTTGAAATCCAGTGGTCTTTCAGCAATAACATCGTAAGCGATGTCACCCATAATAACAGCTAAAACTGATTCCAAATCCTGGCTGCGGGAGATAACATCACTTATGCTCTCCATCTGCAAGACATTGTTTTCTATTTTTTCCAGTACCATATCATCAGCCCCGGGCATTGCCTGAATTATTAAGCCACCCGCCGCTTTAATGCTGAGATCGGTGTCCACCAGAACTCCTAATGCAACCAGAGAAGGAACCTGTTCCGATAGTAGAAAGTAGCTGCTTAAATCTTCTGCTATTTCTCCACTTACCAGGTTTACCCTGCCCACAAACGGTTGTTTCAGACCCGTATCTTTTATTACTTCCAAGTAGCCTCCCCTGCCAACCAGTTCTCCTACCGCTAATTTACCCGGGTAGAGAGATGGTAAGTCTGCTGCTGGATTGGATATAAAGGCCCGGCCATGGCCAACGGAATCAACCGATGCCACAATCGGCCCGGCTATACCATCACCATTAACCCGTAAGGTAAGAGCATCTTTTTCATTCTTTAAATCGCTCCCCATGATAAGGGCCGCAGTCAGTACCCGTCCCAGGGCAGCAGAGGCAGTGGCCGAGGTATTATGCCGCCGGTGGGCCTCTTCCACCAGCGCAGTACTGTGAGCTATAGTAACTCTTATCTGTTTATCCTTATCCATAGCCTTAAGCAAATAGTCTCTTGCAATCATAAAGTATACCTTTCTATGTTTCTTTAGTAATTATACCCAGAAATCAGGTGGTTTTAAAATA
>JAQUGU010000006.1:4463-20722 GCA_028683995.1 Syntrophomonadaceae bacterium
AGCTATAGTAACTCTTATCTGTTTATCCTTATCCATAGCCTTAAGCAAATAGTCTCTTGCAATCATAAAGTATACCTTTCTATGTTTCTTTAGTAATTATACCCAGAAATCAGGTGGTTTTAAAATAACATCCCAATTATAATGCTTATATCCTATAATTAATATAAATATTTATAGTGAATTTCAATATTTAAGGGGGATTATTATGGCACTGTATGAGTTTGAAGGTAAGCGTCCATCGATTGGAAAGGATAGTTTTGTACATCCCCAGGCGGTAGTAATTGGCGAGGTGGAACTGGGTGAGCGTTGCTACGTAGGTGCAGGGGCAGTAATCAGGGGCGATTATGGTAAAATTGTTATCGGCAACGGCACTAATATACAGGAAAACTGTATACTCCACTCCGAGCCGGAAACTATAGCAATTATCGAGGAGAATAGCCTGATTGGACATAGTGCAATTGTACATGGCCCCTGCCTGATTAAGCAAAACGTTACCGTTGGTATGGGTTCAATAATATGTGCCGGCTGTGAACTGGAAAACAGCAGTTTGCTGGCAGCAGGTAGTGTGTTGCCTCCCGGTCATAATGTTCCCAAAGGCAAGATAGCCATGGGTAACCCGGCCCGGGTAATTAGAAACCTGGATGAACATAATACGCTTTACAACCAAATTGGGGTAAAATTATACCAGGATCTGGCAATCCGTTGTATTAATAGTTTGAGACTGATTAAAGAATAATGATACCCTGATAACCCGGTATTTACAGTCTAGTAACTAATCGTTTACATATTAGTTTGGCTGCCCGCTGGCCTGAATGCTGGCGCATAATACCATCATACCGGTTCTCCTAGTATCTCTATGGATCATAAACCATTTATCGGGACAATATCTTTTCAACCCTGCTTATCCATTTCACAGCAGGAATAGAAGGTTTGTCCCATTAGTTACTCTTGTTTACAATAAATCCATACTTGGTTTGCTGCCTTACTAAACTGCTGTTTATGCCTGACCAGTTTAATGCCAGAAACAAAAAACAGTTTAGGAAGGAGTTTTTATGGTAAGCAAGAAGATAATATTACCAGTAGTCATTCTATCGTTTCTTTTCACAGGATTGATACTATTTAACGCCGGGCAGGCTGTTGCTGCAGAAGGTAATCTATTCATAGGTTCTCGGGGGGATACTGTTGTACAAGTACAACAGGCCCTTAATACCAAAGGATACTGGTGTGGAACTGCTGATGGTATCTTCGGTCCCAAAACATATTCTGCAGTAATCAGGTTTCAGCGTGAAGCCGGACTGGATGTTGATGGTATTGTAGGACCTCAAACAAAAAAGGCTTTAGGTTTAGGGTATAGCTCTCCAGCTTACACCCCATCACGTGGAGCCAGAACCCTCACATTGGTAGCAACCGGTTATTGTTCCTGCGCGAAATGCAATTATCCTTATGGAGGACAACCTTCCTACCTGGGCTATCCTCTGAAAAAAGGTATTGTTGCCGTAGACCCTCGCGTAATTCCCATGGGTAGTAGACTTTATATTGAAGGTTATGGTAATGCCATAGCTGCAGACCAGGGTAATGCTATCAAAGGTAATAGAATAGACCTTTGTTTCAGTACCCATCAAGAGGCATTAAACTGGGGAATCAAAACAGTAAAAGTAACACTTTACTAGTAGACCAAAAAGGGACTACCTGGAGTTCAGGCAGTCCCTTTTTTATTCCTATTCCATTTCCCGCCGTTTTGCTTCCAGTTTTAATTTTACTATCTCTGGAACCAGTTCACTAACATCCCCCCCCAGCAGCGCAGCTTCCTTTATAATGCTGGAACTAACAAAGATATTACGGCTGTCAGCCATAATGAATATCGTATCCACCTCTGGTATCAGCCGCTTATTAATCATGCCCATATGCATTTCATACTCAAAATCAGCCACTGTCCTTAAGCCCCTGATAATAGCACAGGCATCTTTGCTGTGGAGATAATTGGCCAGTAACCCACTAAAACACTCAACTTCTATATTATCCAGGTGTTTGGTACTCTCTCTAATCAATTCCACCCTTTCATCAAGTGTAAATAGTGCTTGTTTACTAACATTGTGTACTACAGCTACAATAATCTTATCAAATATTCTGCTGATTTTCTCCAGAATATCTATATGACCGTTGGTAACCGGGTCAAAACTACCTGGGTAAACTGCCACCCGCACTTTCACTCCCCCTTACACTACTATTCCCTTCAGAAGTAACGTATTTTATGAGTACTGGATTATCACCGATAATTTCTATTTCTATTTCGGTTTATAGTTCCCTGCCATTAAATTATATTTTACCGCAAAAAACAAGAAAACGGGATATTTTTCCGTTTTCTCTTATGACATCTTATCTGTTTTTTTAGTACTCGTAATTGGAAATGTCACCGCGTTTCAAAGTTCTGCTTTTTGACTTATTCGCTTTTACGTTCAAGATTCCTGCACAAAAACTAACAAAAAAGGAACCCCCTGGAGGGTTCCTTTTTTGTTAGTTTTTAAAATTCCTAAAT
Source organism: Syntrophomonadaceae bacterium (assembly GCA_028683995.1). Classification (GTDB taxonomy): domain Bacteria; phylum Bacillota; class Syntrophomonadia; order Syntrophomonadales; family Syntrophomonadaceae; genus UBA4844. Next base: position 7,000 of record JAQUGU010000006.1, read on the forward strand.
TATTCCATGGCCTTCCACAGTATCTCAGCAACATCGAAAACTTTAGTCTGTTCTTCTTTCTCCGCTGCCTTTACTCCGTCTGCTACCATGGTCAGACAGAACGGACAGTTGGTAACTATCATTTCTGGGTCGGGAACCAGCAGTTGGTCTGTTCTGGTATCATTGATACGCTTGTAACCTTCTACAGCATCTTCCTCCAACCACATACGACCGCCACCAGCGCCACAGCAGAAACCAAAATTCTTGCTCTTTTCGATTTCAACTATATTACAACCTGCTGTCTTAAGAACACTTCTTGGCTGATCATATACACTATTGTGTCTTCCCAGGAAACAAGAGTCATGATAGGTTACCTTGGCTGCCAGAGATTTACTGGGTTTAAGTTTTCCTTCGGCTATCAGCTTGGCCAGGAATTCAGTATAATGATATACCTCATAATTCCCACCCATTTGCGGGTATTCATTCTTCAGTGCATTATAGCCATGCGGACAAACAACTATTATTTTCTTAACCCCATAGTTGTTGAAAGATTCCAAGTTCTGTTGTACCAGAGTTTGATATAGATATTCGTTACCCAGTCTTCTGGCTGAATCGCCACAGCAGAACTCTTCTGTACCCAGGTAGCCAAAGCTGACCCCGGCTTTATTAAGCAACTTAACCAGCGCTTCGCCAACTCTCTTATACCTGTCATCAAACGATACTGCACAACCTGCATATAGCAGATATTCAAATTCTTTGCCGTCTTCAGGTAAGAGGTTAACCATTTCCCGTACGCCTCTTTCCTCCAGCCATCCGGCACGATTAGCCCAACCTACACCCCAGGGATTATAGTTACGTTCCATATTGGTAAAGGCAGCCTGGGCCTCACCCAGCATATCTCCCTGCCACATAACCAGGTTACGGCGCATTTCAATAATCTTGGGAATGTGTTCAATAAACATGGGGCAGTGTTCCATACAAGCCCGGCAGTTAGTGCAATCCCAAATGACATCGGTAGTTACGATATCATAAAGCAGACTGGCTTCCATGGGATTAGGTGCCTCGGCCTCTTCCGTCATAGCCATCTCTTCAGCTTCTGCCTCTCCACTGGCTTTGGCTGCCAGCAGGTAAGGAGCTTTAGCATCCAGGTGTTGTTTCATCGCCTGGATAAGTGTAACTTTGGGATTAAGGTGTTTTCCGGTGTTATATGCCGGGCAGTTCTCCTGGCATCTGCCGCAACGTATGCAGGCATCGAGATCCAGCAGATCCTTCCAACCAAAATCTTCAATATTTTCTACACCAAAGCTTTCAGCTTCCTCAATATTCTCAACCATGCGGCATGCAGATGGTTCCAGATCGCGGAAAGCATAGTTCAGCATACTGGTAAAAATATGCCACAGTTTGGTAAATGGAATTATTGCTATAAATACAAATGCAATAGCCATGTGGAACCACCACAGCAGGCGATGCCACATCAATGCGGAGTCAACACTTGCACCGCTAAACATGTTCGCAAACATCCAACCAATAGGAGATGCTATCTGTTCGTAAGCAATCTGGTCAAAGGTTGTAGACATTTTAATCTGAGCAGCTATTCTTAAACCCTCTATAAAGTAACCAGTTAATAAAATGGTAAAAATCAGAAGGATAATCCATCCATCTGATGCCTGGTTATCGTTAAGGCGATCTGGTTTTTGAACATATCTTATAACGGCTAGCACAAGTATACCGATTAAGGCCAGGAAACCAAAGATATCAACAATCCAGGACATTCCAATATAGGTGTTGCCAGCTAAATGAGGCCACCCAATCATATTGTGCATAGCATCAATCCCGGCTGCCATAAACAGAAGCAAAAATCCCCAGAACAGGAAAAAGTGCATCCACCCTGCCAGTGGTTTACGAATAACCCGAGCCTGAGCAAAGGTAAATATAAACCATGAACCTATACGGGCACCTACTTTATCATTCCGGTGCAATTCCCCCTTGGCCAGCAACCATACCCTTACCTTCTCATAAAAGCCGAAGAGAAAAATCCCAACAGGAATTAGCATGATGAGGTAGATGAGCCACTCGTAGGGAATATTGGCCCCAACCTCACGCATAGGAATGTCATAGCCGCCCTGTAATGGTATAAAGCCAAAAATCATTAATTCTTTCCCTCCTCAATAACACTATAAGGTAATTTACTGGATATACATTTTGTATATCCAGTAAACACCATTTCGACGGAGGCCAACTACTTCTTCAGTTCAGCTACCAGAAGAGGAATAACTTTGAACAAGTCGCCGACAACACCAAAATCAGATATATTAAATATCGGGGCCTCAGTATCAGTATTAATTGAAGCTATGAATTTGGAAGAGGACATTCCCGCCAGATGCTGGATAGCTCCAGAAATGCCAGCGGCAATATACAGGTTGGGGTTAACTACTTTACCAGTTTGCCCTACCTGGAGTTCATGCCCTAACCAGCCAGAGTCTATGGATGCACGAGAACCACCAACTGCGCCACCGAGCAGGTCAGCTAATTCTTCAACCAGCTTGATTCCATCCGGGCCTTTACAACCACGACCACCAGACACTACCACGGCAGCTTCATTCAGTTCCGGACGAGCTGAAACGGTGGGCTTAAACTCTTTAACCGTCTGGTATACATCAGCAGCAGTAGCGGCCACAGCAGGTTCTACAACTGCACCGGCGGCAGCTCCCTCTACAACTTCAAATACGCCAGGACGAATCGTAGCCAGTATTGGGCTGGTAGTAACCTCTACCTTGGCTAAAGCTTTACCAGCATAGATAGCTCTGGTAAATACGCCCTTACCTGCGCTAATTTCAGCACCAATTGCGTCAGTTGCCAGACCAGCTTCTAATTTCTGAGCCAGTCTGGAGCCAAAATCTCTGCCATTAAAACTGTGGGCAAATAAAACTGCATTAGGCTTAAATTCATTAATCATAGCCACCATTTGGGCTACATAGGCTCCAGTGTTATAGTCCGCAAATACATCGCCTTCAACAGCGTATACTTTTTCTGCGCCAAACTTGGCAAATTCCGGAGCCAGACCTTTAACGTTTTTACCAAAAACAACGGCACTTACTTCATCGCCGAATTTTTTAGCTTCTGAGAGCATCTCAAATGTTACTTTACGGATATTACCATCTCTTTGTTCTACAAATACCCATGTTCCTGCCATCAATTACCCTCCTTATATATAAGTAAATAATTATAATTAATTATTTCACTTCGACTTTTACAGTGTTCTTCATCCAGTCTCCAAGCTTCACAGCCGCTACATCGGGGTCTTCTTCAATCTTTATTCCAGCTGCCTTGGCTGCAGGCAGAGCATATTCAAGAATGGTTACCTTATTATCGGCTGCTGCAGCAGCAACTGTGGCTACCGGTTTCTTCTTAGCCTGCATAATACCCTTCATGGAAGGATAACGGGGTTCATTCCAGCTTACCTGACTGGAGACAACTGCTGGTATGCTAACCTCGGTTACCTGGGTTCCACCGTCAGCTTCGCTGGAAGCTACGGCCTTACCACCGGCGATATCCAGACTGGTTATAACGTTAATATGGGGTAGGCCAAGAATCTCGGCAACACGGGTGGGAACCTGTGAAGATCCATCATCAGCAGCAACATGGCCTGCCAGTACCAGATCCGGATTCTCATCTTTAATAGCAGCAGCTAAAGCAACTGCTCTGGCATACTCATCGGCACCCGCATCCTGGGTGACCAGTACGCCCCGGTCAGCGCCCATAGCCAGGGCAGTACGGATAGCATCCATAGCCTTGTCGGAACCGGCTGAAAGTACAACGATTTCTTTGGCTACACCCTTCTCCTTTAACTGGATAGCACCTTCAACTGCAACTTCATCATAAGGATTAATAATCAGATTAATACCTGCATCGGCGATTTTGCCATCCTTTAACTCGATCTTGGCTTCTGTGTCAAATGTCTGCTTAACACATACTAGAACCTTCAAGTTCATTCCTCCTTTTCAACTAAATAATAATTTTTCACTTTGCTGAACTGATAAGATAACACCGGTAAGCAAAACTAGCTCTCTTCATCACCCCCATGATCAAGATCTATATATTTTTGCCCACAGCAACATTACCTGCCAGGGTTAAAAATATAATTTACAACGCTTATAAAATAGGCATATCAATAATAATGTTCGATATTAATATAATTTTTCCTGCTTTTTTAGGCTAATTGATAAAATTTTGTGAATCGGATTGGAAAACTAGGTTTTTTGATAGAAAAACGTAGCAATTGATTGTAATCCCAGTTCGCGGGACTGAAAAATTTGTTCTGTACTTCCTATAAAAAGTACACCCCGGGGTCGTAAGGCATCGCAAAATTTGCGGTATAGTTTCTGTTTGCTCTCTTCAGTAAAATATATAACCACATTTCTGCAAAGAATAAGATCAAAACTACGACCAAAGGTATCTTTTAATAAATCCTGTTGTTGAAAACGAACCATTTGCTTTATATTGTTATTTATTTGGTAATAATTACCCTCGGCTTTAAAATATTTTTTAAGATATGCAGGTGGCATTGATTGTACTGCCTTTTCCGAATAAATACCTAATTCTGCTTTTTCCAGGACTTCATTATCGATATCGGTGGCCAGGATAGGATCACTCAGGCTAATAAGTCTTTCATTGCACATTATTGCCAGTGAATAAGCTTCCTCACCGGTGGAGCAACCGGCACTCCATATTTTTAGTTTCTTATTGTCCTTAAGCAGTTCCGAAATAATTTGCTTCTCCAGTATTTCCCAATGATTGGAATTACGAAAGAATTCAGATACATTTATAGTGATATGGTCAAGAAACCTACGGTATGTTTCTCGATTAGTACTTAAGAGATTAATAAAACCACTATAATCATCAATATTAACACTGCGCATAAAACTATTTATACGCCTCTCCATTTGCGGCCTTTTATAGGACTTCAAATCTATCTTACTAAGCGCCTCAAACCTGGTAATAAAAACATCCCAATCATTATCCAATAAGCTCCCCTCCCTGGGCAATTCTGTCCAGAGCCCGGTTTACCGCAGCTATGGTTTTGTCTACATCTTCCATACTATGAGCACAGGATAAAAAATTAACTTCAAATTGGGCCGGCGGCAGGTATATGCCTTCTTTCAATAACTCTCGATAAAACTGAGCATACTTCTGAGTATCACTGGTCATTACCGCATCATAGCTGTCTACATCGCTTTCCGTAAAGAAGATACAAAACATCGAACCCAAATGATTGATGCTGTAATAAAGGTCATGATCTTCAAAAGCGCTCTTAAGCTGGGTAATCAAAACATAACTTATTACTCCCAGGCGGTCGTACCAATCATTATCTTTTAGTATTTTAAGGGTAGTAGCACCAGCAGCCATAGCCAGCGGATTTCCTGACAGGGTACCGGCCTGGTAAACATGGCCGCTGGGAGCAACCTGCTCCATAATTTCTTTACGACCACCATAGGCTCCTACTGGTAGTCCACCACCAATTATTTTACCCAAAGTAGTAAGGTCTGGAATTACATTACAATAGTTCTGAAATCCTCCATAGCAGATCCGAAAACCGCTAATTACTTCGTCAAATATTAACAAACTACCATTGAGCTCGGTAATACTGCGCAGCCCCTGCAGAAATTCCAGTTCCGGAGGAACTAGTCCCATATTTCCCGCTACTGGTTCCACAATTACTGCCGCAATTTCCCGACCCCATTCCTGAAAAAGTTTTATCACCGAGTCCAGGTCGTTATATTTGGCTACCAGCGTATCCTGTACCACAGCTTCTGGTACCCCCGGGCTACTGGGAACACCTGCAGTTAGCAGGCCAGAGCCAGCTTTTAGCAAAAAGGGGTCAGCATGTCCGTGATAACAGCCCTCAAACTTAACTATTTTATTTCTGCCGGTATAGGCGCGGGCAAGTCTAATAGCGCTCATAGTTGCCTCAGTCCCGGAATTAACCATGCGAACTCTTTCCACCGAAGGTATAGCCTCCGTGATGAGTTGGGCCAGTTCGATTTCCCCTTCACAGGGTGCTCCATAACTAGTTCCCCGCTCTGCAGCCTGGCATATAGCCTCAACTACTTCAGGATGGCTATGCCCCAGAATCAGTGGTCCCCATGAGCCTACATAATCGATGAACTCATTACCATCTACATCATATATTTTAGAACCATGAGCTTGTTTAATAAAAAGTGGATTCAGACCGACTGATTTAAAAGCTCGAACCGGACTGTTAACCCCCCCGGGCATTAACTTTAAAGCCCGGGCAAAGAGCTCTTCGGATTTCTCTCTTTTCAAGGTTTGCCCTCCTTATATCAGTATTTGCATATAAAAACAAATATGCCCTTAAACATATTCCATACTGACTTTTCTTAATTCTCGAACACTTTTGATAATAATATAGTTACTTAACCCCGTCCGGGAGGCGAGTTGTCTAAGCAGGGCAATTATTTGTTCATCACTGCGGGCATGAATCATGGAAAACAGGTTATAACCAAATTCCTCAGGTACATCGCGCAGGTAACAGTGACTAACCTCATCAAACCCTGCCATAATCTTCCCTACCCGGTCAGCATCCTCTACTGCAACCTTCCAGGCAACCATGGCATTTACATTAAAACCGGCATTATAGTGACGTAGAATAGCAGCAAAACGCCTTATTACACCCTCATCCTGTAAATCCTTGATATGCTCAACTATTTCCTCCTCACTCAGATTAAGGCGGTCAGCCAGGGAGGCAAAGGGATGCGACTCTACCGGGATATCACCCTGAATAAACTTTATTATTTCTCTGTCAATATTAGTCTTCATCCTTATCACCCATATCCAGACTTACTTTTATTTTATAGGTTTTTATAGCCGGCATAGTAAGAACTTTAATTGGCGCAGCCTGCTGCATATCTCTTATTATCTTCATGGCCTCATCATGAGACGGGGCCGTTAAAGTGAACCATATATTATAATAGTGGTCACGGACATAATTATGGGTTACACCCTTTTGCGCATTGATAATAGCAGCTACTTTATCTATTTGTTCCTCTTGAACCCGGCAGGCACAAAGAGTAGAATAAAACCCCATTTTCTTCGAATCCAGAATCGCCCCGGTACGGCGGATAATACCATTCTGTTTCATAGCCTGGATACGATTTAATACCTCTTCTTCACTAATATCAAGCTGCCTGGCTATATCCAGATACGGCTGTGTAGTCAGGGGAAACTCATTTTGCATCAAGTTTAGAAGTTGGCGATCCCGCCTATCCAGATTATTCATGGCCTTCATATCCCCTGGGTCGGTACAGACACCATTCGTCCTCGGCCATGTAATCACCGCCGCTGTAATAGTAGGCTCGTGCCCGGCATCCCCCGCAGCGATCCTTATAATCGCAAATGCCACACTTACCTTTATAGGCGGCAGAGCGCAATTCTTGTAACATAGCGTTCTGCTGCCATATTTCATCAAAGGCTTTTTCTTTTACATTACCCAGACGGATATCCATATAGGCGCAGGGTTGTACATCTCCCCGGGGGCTGATTATGCAATAACTAATTCCCGCCAAACATCCTCGACTGAAACGAACGGGAATCCCTTTCTTATCGGCTACCCGCATGAACTGTGGTGCACAGGTGGGCTTTATCTCAATGTTTACCGTCTTTTGTTTCTCCATTACCCGGGCTATGGTTTTTTCATATTCCGCCACCCGCAATCCTTCTTCTTCTATGTTAACAGCTCTTCCGGTCGGCACCAGGAAAAAGATATGATGAGCCATAGCACCTATTTCTACAGCAAAATCAGTAAGTCCTTCCAGTTCATTAACATTCCAGTCCATTACCGTAGTATGCACCTGAAATGGCAGACCGGCGGCCTTAAGGTTCTTCATACCCTCAAGCGTAAGCTCATAAGCCCGGTCAAGTTTACGAAAAGCGTTGTTCTTCTCCGGCTCCAGGCTGTCCAAACTAACCCCGGCGGCCATAAAACCCGCTTCTTTTAGTGCGCTAGCCACCTGAGGGGTAATCAGGGAACCATTAGTCCCCAGTACTGCCCTTAAACCCTGTTTCGTGGCATAGGCACCCAGTTCATAAATATCTGGGCGCATAAGGGGTTCTCCCCCACTGAAAATCATAATGTGAAATCCGGCTTTTTTTATTTCCCGGATAAGCCTTTTAGCCTGGTCGGTATCCAGTTCATCCTCCAGGCGCGCACCCGCCTCCCGGTAACAATGGTCACAAAACATATTGCACTGATTAGTTGTATTCCATGATACCAGCATATTATCAACTCCTGTTATTGGAATTATGATGCCACTAGTCAATTTTCATGAATTTTGACGCGGAATACAGGGAACCCACTGGGGAATACGCGGAAAAATTATTTATAAAAATCTGCCGCGTTAATCCTTAGGGAATCCGCGCGAGCGAAGCGAGTCCGCGTCCATAGTCTATTTTCTTACTAACCGGGCCAGATCTTTGGCGAAATAAGTTATAATCATATCAGCTCCGGCACGTTTAATCGAAATCAGTGATTCTACCATTACCCGGCTTTCATCCAACCAACCCTGCAGGGCAGCGGCCTTAATCATCGAATATTCGCCACTTACGTTATAAGCCGCGGTAGGATAAGCAAACTTCTCCTTAACTGCCCGGATTACATCCAGATAAGGCAGAGCCGGTTTAACCATTACAATATCTGCGCCCTCTTCTATATCCAGAGCCACTTCTCTTAAGGCCTCGTTGATATTGGGCGGGTCCATCTGGTAGGTTTTACGGTCTCCAAATTGGGGGGCTGAGTCCGCCGCATCACGGAAAGGCCCATAAAAACTGGAACAATATTTAGCCGAATAAGCCATTATAGGCAAATTACTAAAGCCATTATCGTCCAGGCTTTTTCTTATAAAACCGATCCTACCATCCATCATATCCGATGGTGCCACCATATCACAGCCGGCTTGAGCATGGGACAAAGCCTCCCGGGCCAGCAATTCCAGGGTAGCATCGTTATTTACATAGCCATCCTTTTCCACTACCCCGCAGTGTCCGTGATCGGTATATTCACACAGGCAGACATCAGTAATAACCGTAATATCCGGACATTTATCCTTGATTAGCTTAATGCTGTTTTGTATCACCCCATCAACCTGATAAGCCGAACTTCCCAGCGCATCCTTATGTTCTGGAATCCCAAAAAGGATAACCGCCGGTATATTTAATGCTTTTACTTCTTCTATCTCTTCCGCCAGGCGATCCAGGGAAAACTGATAAATACCCGGCATAGACTGTATAGGCACCTTTTTATCGCTACCGTGAACTACAAAAAGGGGATAAATAATACCTTTTAGTGACAACTCAGTCTCTCTAACCATACTGCGTATACTTTCATTAACCCTTAAGCGTCTCATCCGATTTACCGGAAAACTCATGCCACTTCCCCCTTCATTAACTTGATTCTATTGTAAAAGCCCCAATTAGAATACAAACTTGTTAAAACATGGTTTAAAGAAGGTAATAGAATTTTGAATTTTAAATTAATGTTGCAGTAATTGCAATAAAGGGAAATGCGTAAGCATTTCTACGTTAATTCAAAATTAATAATTAAGAATTCATAATTAATTTATACTATCTCGTCTTCACTCAAATAACATGCCGGATCTTCGGCCCAGAGGTCGCCATAGACTGCTCGGGCTCTTATACGGCAGCCGGAACACAAACTCTTATAGCTGCATTTTCCGCACTTACCTTTAACATGTTTTTCCTTTTCGCGCAGCTTAACCATTAATTCATCATCCGAAGTCCAAATCTGGCTAAAGGGTTTTTCCTTGATGTTACCTACGGTATAATCCTGCCAGAACTGGCAGGGGTGAACATTACCCTGAGGGTCGACATTGGCAAATTTAGTTCCGGCTGAACAGCCACCGTGCATTTCTAACAGCTTAATTATTTCATCCGCCCGCTCGGGTTCGTTTTCTTTAATATAGTTATAAAGATAAATCCCATCGGCATGATTGTCAGTGGTCAGTATTTCTACCTCCACACCTTTGCGGTGAAGTTCAATGGTTTTCCTGCTCACCATATCCAGTATGGCTCTTTTCTCCTGGCGGTCAGTATCCAGCTTAGCCATCTGCTCCCCCCGGCCTGCATATACCAGGTGGTACATACAAAAACGAGGTACGGATTCCCTCTCAATAATGTCAAATACCTCTGGCAGGTCAGCCTGGTTTAATCTGTTTACCGTAAAACGTATACCCGTCTTTATCCCATTATTCATGCATGCTTTTAGGCCATTAAGCGCAGCTTCGAATGCTCCTTTACGATTTCTAAACTGGTCATGAGTGGCCGGCGCCCCATCAATACTAATTCCTACATATTGAAAACCAGCATCTTTAATTTTTTTAGCCAACTCATCATCAATAAGAGTGCCATTACTGGATATAACCGGTCGCAAACCCAGATCGGCAGCCATTTTGCCCAACTCAAAAATATCCTTTCTTATCAGGGGTTCACCTCCGGAAAAGAGCAGTACCGGAACCTTCATCGAGGCTAAATCCTTAATAAAAACCCGGGCTTCTTCCGTGCTTAACTCATTTTTATACTGCTGATCCTCGGCATTAATATAACAATGCTGGCAGCGTAAGTTACAGCGATTAGTAACATTCCATACTACCAGGGGACGATAACTATCGGAAAACTGGAGCAGCTGGGGTGGCAAATTCTCCTGGTTGCCATATTTTATAACATCAGAAACGGTTGCGGTTCCGCATAATAGTTTTGTACATCCAATCATAAAAGCAAGCCTCCCTCTCCCGAACCTTTTAACCATTATTGTTTGCCAGGCATACGCAACCACCTTAGGAATAGTATGACCCGACACTCAGCCCCGTCTTTACTCAGATTAGTGGTGCTTTGTTACTGCTGAGTACCGGGGAACATCAGTAGTACCCGTAGGGTGCATTTCCACAATAATTCAAAACTAAAAATTAAAAATTCTTAATTAACCCCGCACTTTGGGTTACCACTAATTTTGGCAATACCATTAACCGCTGCTACCAGCACTCAATTCCCTATTGCTATCATCTATTAGTGCTTGCAAGAGGCCGTCTATAGTATATTCCCGGGCCACTATATCCACACTAAAACCGTGGGCGTGAGCCGTTTCTGCTGTAACCGGCCCGATACAGGCAACCTTCACCTTCTTATCCACCCGCAAAACGTTGTCCCTACCAACCATTGTAACAAAGTTGCTGACGGTTGATGAACTGGTAAAAGTTAAATAATCTATCCTGCCTTCTAAAATATCATTAATCCTGGCTTTACTAACTTTACCGGCAGGTACCGCTTCGTAAAGAATAACTTCATTAACGCGTACCCCCCACTGGCGTAAGGTATCAGGCAATACTGCTCTGGCCCCGCGGGCTCGAGGCAGGAGCACCCATTCACCCTTTTTCACCCGACTCTCAAGCTCTTGCAGTATTCCTTCGGCCCGGTATTCCTCGGGAATAAACTCAACTTTTAATCCCCGTTCTTCCAAACTTTTACGGGTAGCAGGCCCAATAGCACATATATTACTCCCATATAATGAACGTATGTCCAATTCCTGTTTTCTCAATTCAGCAAAGAATATATCTACGGCATTAACACTGGTAAATATAATCCAATTATAACTATCTAAATGCTCAAAGGCATTATACAGGCTGTTAAGATTTTCTTCTTTCTGGATAACTATAGAAGGAAACTCAATCGCTTCCCCACCCAGTTCGTTTATCCCCTCAACTAGCCGACTGGCCTGAGTTCTGGCTCGGGTAACCACAATCTTTTGGCCAAACAAGGGCTTATTCTCTATCCAGTTTAATTGCCCACGCAGTTTAACTACATCACCCACAATTATTACCGCCGGAGGTTTAAAAGAAGTTTCCCTGACCTTGCTATTAATGTTTTCCAGCGTACCACTTAATACCTCCTGGGAGGGCAGCGTACCCCATCTAACCAGGGCCACCGGAGTATCTGCTGCTTTGCCATTTTCTATTAACTGCTGGCAGATAAATTCCAAATTCTCTACACCCATAAGAAAGACCAGGGTACCTATTCCCTGAGCCAGTTCCTTCCATTTTATGGAGCTAAACTGCTTACCTGGTTTTTCGTGTCCGGTAATAATGGCTAAACTGGAAGTGCTATCACGGTGGGTAACGGGAATACCTGCATAAGCAGGTACAGCGATAGCTGAGCTTATCCCCGGCACTACCTCATAATCATAATCATGCTCCCTGATATAGAGCGCTTCTTCTCCACCCCGGCCGAATAAAAAAGGATCTCCACCTTTTAAACGAACTACTATCTTTCCCGTAGCTGCTTTCTCAACCAGCAGATCATTTATTTCATCCTGAGAAAGAGCATGCTGGCCGGCCGTTTTTCCTACATAAATATATTCTGCCTCCGGGTTACCCAAGCTTAATATGCCATCACTAACCAGACGATCATAAATAATGACCTCGGCCTTTTCCAGTATTTTTTTCCCTTTTAAGGTAAAGAGCCCGGGATCCCCCGGTCCAGCTCCTACCAGATATACAATAGCTTTTTTGTCCATTAATTATTCTCCCGCTTCCCTGATCTCAGCCAGAACGCTGGCAGCACCCTTTTGCAGTAAATCATAGGCCAGTTGCTGCCCGATTAAATCAGCCTCCTGGCAGCTTCCCTGTATACTACCCCGGAATACCCGACTCCCATCCAGAGAAGCTACTAGCCCTTCTACGGTAATATTTTCTCCTCTTACTTCAGCGTAACAGCCTATTGGAACCTGGCAACCGCCCTCCATTACTCTTAAAAATGAACGTTCACTTGAAGTCGCCCAATAAGCAGGTTCATGGTTAATACTCCCGGCCAATTCCAGGCTAGGAGTATCTCCTTGCCTGACTTCTATAGCTATTGCTCCCTGCCCCACCGCCGGTAGTATTATGTCATGCGGCAGAAAATCACTAATCTTTTCTTCAAATCCCAGCCTTTTAACCCCGGCATAGGCCAGAACTATACCATCTAATTCCTGTTCATACATTTTCTTGATCCGGGTTTCTACGTTACCCCGCATATCAACCAGGACTATATCTGGTCGCAGGGCTCGAATCTGGGATATGCGCCGCAGGCTGGAGGTGCCTATAACAGCACCCTCGGGTAAATCATAAAATTTATAACCCTGACGGGAAATTAAAACATCACCAGGATTCTCTCTTTCCAGTACCGCAGCTATACAAAGGCCAGACGATAGTTGCGAAGGTAAATCCTTCAGGCTGTGTATAGCCATATCGATAGAACCGTCCAGCAGTTCCTTCTCTATCTCCCGGGTAAAAAGCCCCTTATCTCCTATACGTGAGAGGGCTACGTCCAGGATTTTATCCCCTTTGGTTTTAATCACCTTAACCTCAATATTTAAATCAGGAACTATCCTGGTCAGTTGGGAAGCAACAAAGTTTGCCTGCCACAGGGCGAGATTGCTACCCCTGCTTCCCAATTTCAGATGTTTCATACTTTTCTTGCTCCTTCATATCTATTTCCAGGCAAAAAAGCTTTTTAACCACTTCTGCATACAAGTGTCCCTGATTACTGTTCGCTATTTCTTTGAGGTTTACAATAGGAAAATGAATAAGTCGATTAATAATTGAATTGGCCATGGAACTTATAACTTTTTCCTCGTGGGAGGAAATCGTCCCTAACCGGTTATATGCCCTTTTTAGCTCAT
>JAQUGU010000137.1 GCA_028683995.1 Syntrophomonadaceae bacterium
ACCGGCTGGTAAGGGTGAATATTCGCAAATCCCGGCAGGCGGGCGGCCCATTCATTTATCTTGGGACTGTATTTCATAGTACAGGAACCCAGGGGATAAAAGCCATTATCCACTCCATAAGCTCTATGGGAAAGGTCTACAAAATGCCTTACTGCCTCTACTTCACTGATATCAGGCAGGGCCGGGGCAGCTTCCCGCAAAAAAGAAGCGGGAATGCTAGCTCTAATATCCACCTCCGGTATATCGGCTGGGGGTATGGTAAAGCTATTACTTCCCTCGAGGTTTTTTTCAAAAATCAGTTTACTCATCATGCCCTTCCTCCTAACACCGCAACCAGCCGGTCGATTTCCGCCCTGGTCCTCTTTTCGGTAAAAGCCAGCAGCATGGCATCTGGTAACTCGTAACCACCGATTATACCTTTTTCCAAAAGCCTGCGGTTAGCCATAGCCGGGTCGTCCAGCAACACCGCAAATTCACGGAAGAAGGGCTGTTGATATTTTAGCTTTAACCCTGCTTTCTCTAATTCCCGGGCAGCATAAACTGCCAACTGATGACAGCGGGTAGCAATAGCCTGCAGGCCGGTGTTGCCTATAAGGGTCAAATACATGGTAGCGGCCAGGGCATTTAAGGCCTGGTTGGAACAAATATTGGAATTGGCTTTTTCCCGGCGGATATGCTGCTCCCGGGCCTGCAGGGTCAAAACAAAGGCCCGTCTACCTTCAGTATCGGTAGTTTGACCGACGATGCGGCCAGGCAATTTGCGCAGGAATTTCTTAGACGCAGCAAAAAAGCCCAGGTAGGGACCACCAAAGCTCAGGCTGTTGCCCAGTGCCTGTCCCTCTCCTACCACGATGTCTGCTCCTATGTCTGCCGGTGGTTTTAAAATAGCCAGGGATATGGGGTCAACGACCATGACCAGGAAACCTTTATGCTGATGTACAGCATCAGCCAGTTTCTCCACCTCTTCCAGGTGACCAAAAAAGTTGGGCTGTTGGATTACGACACAGGCGGTATCTTTATCTATCAGGGAAATCATTTTTTCCAGGTCACCGACTCCCCCGATGGAAGGTACAGTAACTATCTCCATTCTTCCTGAAATAGCATAGGTTTTTAAGACTTGCTGGTATTCCGGATGTACCGTATCCGGGAGCAGAACTTTTTTCCCTTTAGCATTGGCACAAGCCAGGTTACAGGCCTCGGCCAGAGCACTGCCGCCGTCATACATGGAGGCATTGGCCACCTCCATACCGGTCAATAGACAAATCATACTCTGGTATTCGAATATGGACTGCAGTATTCCCTGGCTTATTTCCGCCTGGTAAGGAGTATAAGCAGTATAAAACTCGGAGCGCAGTAAAAGCTGGTCTATGGCCGCAGGTATATAGTGGTCATAAGCTCCCGCACCCAGGAAGCAGGGATAATCCTCGGTAGTGAGGTTTTTGGCTGCCAGTCCTTTTAGCTCCCGGGTCAGCTCTATTTCCCCGCGACCCGGGCCCAGGTTTAGCTTACGCTTTAGTTTAATTGCTTCTGGAATATCCTTAAAAAGCTCATCCAAACTGCTGAATCCCGCACTGCGAAGCATATCTTCTACAACAGCTGGTGAATTGGGAGTATATTTCATTTTGTTTCCTCCCTACTCCTGTTCTGCACAAAAGGCCTCATAAGCTGTGGGAGACATGAGGTCCTCCAGTTCATCCGGATTGCTGATATTAATAACAGCAATATGGTTGGTATAGGGATCTTCATTAAGTAGTTCCGGGGAGTCGTCCAATTCTTCGTTGTTCTCCACCACCATACCACTGACCGGGCTATAAACAGAAGAAACTGCCTTAACCGACTCTACTACGGCAATCGAATCTCCCGTAACAACCTCGGTATCCAGCTCGGGTAATTCCACAAAAACTATGTCACCCAGGTGATGCTGGGCATAGTCGGTAATGCCCAGGTAAACCTGATCGCCATCAACTCTAATCCATTCATGTTCACTGGTGTATAACAGGTCTTTCGGTATGTTCATTAAGTACCCCTCCATTTTATATTTACTTGCTTTTGGTGTTTTTACTGTAGAATATTCCCCTGGCTATCCTGGCTTTAATTGTTTTATTGCGGATTATTATATCGATTTCTTCTCCGGGCAGGTTAAATTCACGTTTAATCAGAGCCAGTCCAATAGCCCGGTTCAGTGTAGGCGAGTGGGCGCCGGTGGTGACCCAGCCAATATTGACCCCGTCTTTTTCCACCTCATAATGAGGCCGGGGTATACCTTTACCCACCATTTCAAACTCCACCAGTACCCGCTGGGGGTTAGCCTGTTTTTGTTTTACCAATGCTTCTTTGCCAATAAAGTCATCATCCTGTAACTTTACAAAATACCCCAGTCCTGCCTCCAGGGGGGTAATATCCTTATCCAGTTCCTGCCCGTAAAGCGGCAACTTGGCCTCAAACCGCAATGTATCTCTAGCCCCCAAACCTATGGGGGCAATATCTTCTCCCCCCGCTTCCAGAATCTCTTCCCATATATAGGAAGCTTTATCCGGGTTAACGTAGATTTCAAAACCATCTTCGCCGGTATATCCGGTTCTGGAGACCAGGCACTCAACCCCGGCAATTTTAACCTGCGGGTTAAACCAGAAAAACTTTATACTGCCCAGGTCAGTATCCGCTATCTTTTGCAGTATCCTTTCCGCCTCAGGTCCCTGCACTGCCAGTTGGGCATAACGGTCGGACAAGTTTTCCACTTCAACACCGGGAAAGGCATGTTCCTTAATCCAGGCAAAATCCTTGTCCAGGTTGGCAGCATTAACTACCAGGAAAATATTTTCTGAAGAAAATTTGTAGACCAGCAGGTCGTCTACTACTCCGCCGTCAGGGTAACACATGAGGGTATAAATAATCTGCTTATCCTGAAGCTGTTTTACATCATTGGTTCCCAGATAACGGGTAAATTCCAGGGCTCGTGGTCCTTTAATACTTATCTCCCCCATATGGGAAACATCGAAAAGACCAGCTTTCTGCCGAACCATATGGTGCTCCTTGATAATCCCGGCAAATTGGACCGGCAGTGCCCAGCCCCCGAAATCAATAATTTTTCCACCATACTTTTGGTGCATTTCATATAACGGTGTCTGTTTCAAAGACATTTTTCCCTCCTTGTATAATTCATTATCGATTTTACGCCAAAATAATAATTAATGCACTGATTCCTAGCAACGAATCAGTGGTTTTCCATGATCTGCCAACGCAAGGCCGATAGGGTATTTTTCATCAGATAGGCAACGGTTACTCCCCCAACACCACCTGGAACCGGGGTAATATAAGCGGCTCTTTCCAGAGCAGATTCAAATTCCACATCTCCCACAATTTTATCATCAACATTGTTTATTCCGGCATCAATAACCAGGGCACCTTCTTTTATCCATTCGCCCTTTATTAATCCGGGTTTACCCACCGCCACCACCAGTACCTCAGCATTTCTAACATGCTCCTCCAGCAAGCCCCGCTGAGACGTAGCATAATGGCACACACTAACAGTAGCATCTTCATGAAGAAGCATTAACGCTGCAGGTTTACCTACTATTTCACTGTGCCCAACTACAACCACCTCTTTACCTTTTAGCTCAATACCTGTGGATTTAATGAGAGCTAAAATAGCCTGGGCAGTACAAGGACGCAGACCCTCTGTTCCCAGGAAAAGCCCTCCTAAATTACAGGGAGTTACCCCTTCAACATCCTTTTTGCGGTCAATTGCCCACTGAACCTGGTTGGTATTCACCTGTTCAGGAAGGGGCAGGTTGACTATTAAGCCGTTTATATAGGGGTCACGATTGATACGGTCCACATATTTTAATAGGCGCTGTTGTGAGGTAGCCTCAGAAAGCTCGATGGTTTCGTAGTTGATTCCTGCTCGCCGGGCTACCCGGCGCTGGGACTCTTGATATACTTTGGATGCCGGATCACCTCCTGCTTCCAGGGTCATAAGAAGAGGTTGGTGACCTGCTGCCCTTAATTCCTCAACTTCACCAGTCACTTCATCGATTATTGCATCAGCCAAATCTTTGCCAAAAATAATTCGGGGATCTCCTGCTGATATGCTTTCCATTTCTATCCTCCATTAGTATATTAAAATAATTTGCTCTAATATGGCAAGAAAATACGATTATCATCTATTTTTTCCTAAATCTATTAACCTATGCAGAAAATATGGAAGTGACAGCTCTCCCCGATTAAACCTGGGAAAACTGTCACTTCCACACTTTTAAAGTTCTATAATTCTTGGGACTATATTGTTTTCGTCAAGATCAATAAGGGCATAATTGCCGGTACCTCCCAGGCGAGGAAGAGAGGCACTTCCCGGGTTAATAAACCACGTTCCTGCAATTTTTTCACACAGGGGAACATGAGTATGACCAAACAGAACTATATCCACCCCCAGTTCCTGACCCCGGTAAAACAGCGAATTCAGGCTTCTTTTTACGCCATACTGGTGACCATGAACCAGGTATAAGGTACGTCCCGCCAGGGTCACCTGGCGTTCCTGCTTGCCTTTGTAGCCATAATCACAATTTCCCATAACCCCGAACCAATCAATATTCAGCCAGCGTGCCAGTTTTATACCGTCACTGTAATAATCTCCGGTAAAAAACAGGTAATCCGGCGCAGCTTTTTGTATGGACCTGGCTACTATCTCAATTCTGCCGTGGCTATCCCCGGCTACCGCAATCTTCAACAGTCCCGCCTCCGTCCCCTGTCACCCCCTTCTCCAGGAAATTTCGGGCCTTAAGCAGAGCCTGCCCCCGGTGGCTAATCCGGTTTTTCTCCTCGCGGGAAAGCTCAGCAAAAGTTTGGCTATAACCCTCGGGAATAAAGAGAGGATCATAGCCGAACCCCCCTGTTCCCCGCTCTTCATAATCAATCCGCC
>JAQUGU010000138.1 GCA_028683995.1 Syntrophomonadaceae bacterium
CGCTTAAAGTAATGGGGAGAATCGCCCCATTGCCATAGGGTTGGTTCGTAGCCCGCTGCCTTGATATCTTGCTGTAAAGATTCAAAAGCACTATGCTTTTTATTAGCATAAAGCATATAGTCCCGGCGGTTTTGCTCTGGGGTAAGTATGGGCATTACAATATTAGCCCCGGCTTTTAGACCCATTCCAAGGCCATCCGGGTGGATGCTTTGCAGGGCAGTGGAAGCTACCATATTTATATCCGGCATTAAAATCCGGGCCAGGGCCAGCATTCTGATAGTGGTGACAAAAACATCCTGGATAATTCCTGCTTTTTCACTGGCCAGGGGTGTATCGGGATGGGGAATATAGGGTCCCATTCCCAGCATATCTATATCTTTTTCCTGGAAAAACTGCAGGTCCCGCGCCAGATCCTCGTAGCTCTGGTCGGGAAGCCCTATCATTACTCCGGTACCTACCTGGTAACCAATCTCCCGTAAGGTCTGCAAACACTCCAGACGACGGTTAAACCTCTGCTCGGGGGGATGAATTTTTTGAAAAAGTACCGGGTTGGAAGTTTCAATTCGTAATAGGTATCGATGCGCCCCGGCATCCCAAAGTTGCCGGTATTGCTCATAAGATAATTCTCCCAGGCTCAGGGTAATACCCAGGGCTTGCCCCTTGCTACTGCTGAGTTTTTTAATGGCAGCTACCACATCGGCTACAAAATCAATCTCCTGGTTGGAGGATACTTGTCCTGATTGCAGGCAAATGGAATGGTAACCATCATTACAGGCCTGCATGGCCAGGTTGATGATCTCGTTCCGTTCCAGGTGGTAGCGCCGGATAAGACGATTATCCCGGCGTAAACCGCAATAGAAACAGTTTTGGCTGCAGATATTGGAATATTCAATTAGGCCCCGAAAGTAAACTGCTCTACCCCGGTTCTCCCGGCGACAGTGGTCGGCCTTTTCCAACAAGAAATCATGCACTGCCGGGTCTTCGCTTTTTAGATAATCAACTATCTGGGTTATGGAAAAACTTATCATCAGCAAAGTACTCCTTGAGAGTATTTTTTATTTTATTTAGTTCATCAGGGGTGACTATACCGGCATTATCAATACACAGGCCATAATCATTATTCAAGCGCAGTTTGACCAGGGCGGTGCTAATCTCAGGGGTTATAGTGCCATTAATAAATGCCCAGCGGTAACCATAGATTCTGGCCCAGCGGACAATCAGTTCTGGATATAAATCTTTTAGAGCTTCATGGCAGGAAGAAATAATATCTCCATTGCTCTGATAATGCCTTTCAATAAGGGAATTTAAATTATTCATGGAAAATCCTCCTAGCGACCGTTATTACAGGAACAAATCCCTTTCTCCGGCTTCAATGCGGCTTAACAATTCCCTGACGGTCTGCTTGACACCTTCATTGGGTAGTGATGCCAGTTCCATATCAATCAGAGGCTGGCCCACCTTTTTAGTCTCATCACTGGCATAATCGAGCAGATATTCTTTAAAGGTTAAAATAGCATTGGGCATACAGAGATTATGAATTTTACCCTTTTGGGCTATACCCATGAAGCAAGCTCCAGTTCGACCACAACGGTAATCAGCGGTACAAAAAGAGGTGATAAAGCCCATGTGGGCAAGAGCACGAATAGCCTCATCCAGGCTGCGGTTATCTCCCAGGATAAACTGTTGTTTACTGAAATCCAGGGTATGTTTACTATAGCTGCCTACGCCAATGTTGGCATCAGCATCTAACTGGGTGCAACCTACCTGTAAAACGTCATCCCTTACTTCGGCCTTTTCCCGGGCAGTGATAATCATTCCGGTATAAGGTACCGACAGGCGAATAACGGTAACCAGCTTCTTGAAGGTCTCATCATCGACCAGATGGGGGCTGTTATTAATCCAGGGGGTATTTACAGCTGGCTGCAGGCGGGGGAAAGATATGGTATGGGGACCGATTCCGCCAAATTTGGTTTCCAGGTCAATGGTGTGCAATAACAATCCCATAACTTCAAACTTCCAGTTATAAAGGCCAAAAAGTGCGCCCAGGCCCACATCGTCTACCCCGGCTTCAATGCAGCGGTGCAGGGAATAAAGGCGCCAGAGATAATCGCGTTTTAGAGGCCCGCGGGAATGCAGATTTTTATAAGTCTGATGATGGTAGGTTTCCTGGAATACCTGGAAGGTGCCTATTCCTACTTCTTTTAAGACTTTCAGATCATCAACACATAGAGGAGCGGCGTTTACGTTTACCCGCCGGATTTCTCCGTTATCAACCTTCGTACTGTAGGCGGTTTGCAGGGTATCTGCAATATAGTGAACGTCCGATTTAGGGTGTTCCCCATAAACCATAATCAGGCGCTTATGTCCCTTATTTACCAGGGCTTTAATTTCCTCTTGCAGTTCTTCGGTATTCAGGCCATGGCGGTGGATATCCTGGTTCTCATGGCGAAAACCACAGTATACACAATTGTTTACGCAATAGTTGCTGACATACAGGGGGGCAAAGGTCACTATACGGCGCCCGTAAACCTTGAGTTTAGTCTCCAATCCGGCAGCATACATCTCTTGCCACAGCTCTTCATCGGTACAGTTTAACAGAGCAGCCGTTTCTTCCGGTTCCAGCCGCTGCAGTTCCAGGGATTTGGCCATAATCTCCCGGATTTCCGATTTTTCTGGCTTTTGTTGCTTCAGCAGGGTTTCATTGATGAGGTTTTCATCAAGAAAATCTTTACCGTTATTAAGGTATTTCTCAACTTCCTCCGGCTTAATAACATTTTGTACCCATTCTTTTACCGAAACACTACCCATTATATATTCCCTCCCGTTAAATTTTTTAAAAGAATTGACACTTTGCCTCGACCGGGCAGATACATGGGTCTGCCCCTACAACCGCGGATTCCGCGCCCATTTAAGGCATTGATTTTTCGCTTTCCCCCTTTAAAACAAAAATGCTTACCCTGATATAGAGTAAGCGGTGCAGGATAAGCATACGCAGTTTATATCCTCACCCCTTTAACTCAGTCTTCACCTCATTATCAGGGAACGGTTTTATTTTCGTGACCTGTCAATCAGCTTTTGCCTTTTATTAAGTCGATTTAGGACAATAATTAAGAGGATTTAGTCAAGGCACTTTTAACTGTAACATGGGGAAGGTTACCCAACTTGCCAGTTAAGGCCCCCAGCGCATCAGTATTACCGTCAACAATTAAAGAAATCACCGAGATATCCTTTTCCCGATAGGGAAGTCCCATTCTCCCAATAATCATATCTGCGTAATCACTCAGTATCTGGTTAACCTGTGGTACCACTTCACGATTTTCAACTACTACACCAATTACCCCAATGCGATTCTCACTCATCATCCTTACCCCCAAAATTTATCCTTAATAAAACAATAAAACCGCTAGCCCAAAAGGGACAGCGGTTATAACGCATTGTTAAATATAAATGCCCCTTTAAATCAGCCTTGCACCTTTTTAGCAGGGTAATAATGGATTTTTTTTAGTATATCTCTAAAAATTTTAAAAAGCAAGGATTATTTGAAAAGTGAGGTGTGAGGGTAAGGGTGAGAGTAAGAGGTATTTTCCCTGCCAACCAAAGGGCATGTAACCTGTAGGGGCGAACCCATGTGTTCGCCCTGGATTGGCAGTTCCATAACTTGTAGGATTAAAACCCCGGGGTTAAGTGGTATTGCCTGTATAGAGCAATTTGTATGGCGGATAAGGTCCCAGGAAAAAATATTTGCCCTGCTGGAGATGTGGGAAATTGCTCGTCCCTATAATGCCTGCCTGGATGAATTTCAGCGTACCCTCAAATATATAGAAGATACCATCACAGCATTAAAAGAAATGGAAAAAGAGTCCCGGCCGGTAGAGCGGGCTGGTGATTATATCTATCAGGTACGTCGTTATCCCCTGGGGATATGTTTATGCAATAAAATGGACATAAGCATGAACTGTGTCAATAGAGCGAGAATATTAAACTTATGTTAGAATGAAGTTAAAAAAGGGGGCGAGGAGACTTAATGAAAGCATATGAAGCATTGAACCCGAATGCAGCATTTTTAAACCAGGGACAGACTATTGGGGAGGCCTCCCGCTTACTTCTGGAACACGGCGTTAATAGGGCAGCAGTCTTAAATACAAGCCATGAATGTATAGGGGTTATAAGCAAGGACCTGTTACTAGATGCGCTGTTAAATGGGCTATCCCAGGAAACTGAGATACAGGAGATAATGCAGGGGAAATGCTATAATCTGGCCTATGACGATGAGGTCTCGCTTGATTGCAGCAAACAAGTACAATTTGGTGTTGTTTTGAAAGATAGTATACCTGTTGGTGTAATTGAACCCTCTGACGTTTTAAAAGCGTATGCTGTGCGGGAAGAAGAGGAAAAAGCAGGTCTTAGGGCTACTCTGGATGCAGTATATACCCCGGTAATAGCTATTAATAATGATAAGACTATTAAGATAATTAATAAATGGGCGGCAAAAGCATTAGGAATAAATGAGACAATGGCCATGTATGCCAATGCTGAAGAGATAATATCCAATCCAGAGATTCTCGAACTGTTAACTGGAGAGATAGTTTATCCTGATAACAAAGTAACACTTAACGGATCTAGTTTTATTCCTTACCGCAAGGATGTATTTATAAACCAGGAACGTATAGGTCGAGTAATGGTACTACGGGATATATCAGAAATTGAAATGCTGGTAAGAGAATCCGAATACACCAGGCGCCTTAACAACGAGTTGGAAGCAATTATTGAATCATCTTTTGACGGATTGTATGTAACTGATGGTCAGGCAAATACTCTCAGGATTAACAAAGGTTTTGAACGTATAATGGGGATTACCTACGAACAGTGTGTAGG
>JAQUGU010000139.1 GCA_028683995.1 Syntrophomonadaceae bacterium
CTTTATGCCCGGAGAGTACAACCATAAATCAATTTTACTTTTGGAGCCAAAACCTCCACCTCTAAAAAGAAAAAAACTGTACCGCCCCAAAAAGTACCGCCATAAATAGAAAATAGAGGTAGTCATTAGCTCCTAATTGCAGAACATTAAGGTGGGTTCTGCCTTCCCCCCCCTGGTAGGCCCGCGCCTCCATGGCCTGACTTAAATCCTCAGCTCGTTGCATAGAAACTCGCAAGAGGGGTGAGAGCCAGGCAAAAAGAACCTTCAGACGATGAGATAGGCTCCCTACCCGAAAATCTGCTCCCCGGCAGAGCTGGGCATTCCTTATCCGCTGTGCTTCTTCAATAAACAAAGGGATAAAGCGCAGGCTGATGGTCATAATCATTACCAACTCATGCACTGCCAACCCCAACTTACGCAGGGGTTGTAGCATTTGCTCCAATCCATCCATCATCGCTACTGGTGTAGTAGTAGCAGTCAACAATCGCACCATAAAGAGCAGGAGAACAAATCTTAAGGTGAACGAGACTGCTACCCTGAGACCTTCATAGCTAATACTTATGAAATAAAACTGGAACAGATGCGAACCGGGAATAAACAGCAATTGAAAAATGACAGTTATCAGGATGATAATAAGAAATGGTTTAAAGGTAGCCCAGAATTCGATAATATGCAAACGGCTAAGAAAAAGTAGAAAAAATGCTATCAAATATACCAGGGCCAGCTCCAGAGGAAACGAGGCGGCAAAAATAGCTAGAATAAAAAACAAAGTAGCCAGTACTTTACTGCGCGGATCCAACTGGTGCAGGGGAGAATCAACCGGTATATATTGTCCCAGGCTGATATTATTAAACATTTGTTGCACTCCAACTCCTCACACCTAACTCCTCACTCTAAACAATTAATCAAGTTCTCGATTCAAAGTCACTTACAAGACAGTTAGTTATCTGTGCCTATCTCCGCAACTGCTGCGCTATTTGCCTGGCTACACCTGCCATACTGAGGTCTTCACTGTTGAAGCAAAAACCTCGTTGCTGCAGACGGTAGGCCACTTCCAGGTGAGCGGGTAATTCTATACCCAGTTCCCTTAAGCTCTCATAATTTTCTAAGAGCTTTCCGGTGGGCGTGTCGATAACCACCCGTCCCTCATTCAACACCAGCAGGCGCTGGCAGATAGCTAAAAGGTGGCTTAAATGGTGAGTAACCATAACGATGGTAACGTTATCCCGCTGGTTTAAATCTTTTAGGTACCCTAAAATGGCTCTGCGCCCTTCCATATCAAGACCGGCAGTAGGTTCATCCAACAGCAGGTGGCGGGGTTTAAGGGCCAAAATACTGGCTATGGCTGCCCTGCGTTTCTCCCCGCTGCTTAAATCAGTGGTGCTGCGTTCATGATATCGTACAAAATCAAGACCAGTTTGGCCCATAGCCTCTTTAACCCTCTGGTCTACTTCCCCGCTGTTAAGTTTCATATTGCGCGGGCCAAAAGCAATCTCATCATAAACCTGGTCGGCAAATATCTGCTGTTCCGGGTACTGAAAAACCATCCCCACTTCCTGCCGCAGTGCCACTAACTCTTTCCTCTTTAGTTGGGCCAGATTACGCCCATTGTAATATATTGTACCCTGCTGTGGCTTTAAAAGAGCAATAAGCAACTGCAGGAAGGTGGACTTGCCTGAGCCTGTAGCCCCCATAACCCCCAGGATTTCCCCATCGTTAATGGTAAGATCCAAATCCTTTACAGCTTCCCGGGCAAACACCATACCCTTTTGGTAAGTAAACGCAACCTTCTCTAGGATAAATGGCATATTGCTTCCACCAGACTTTCAATCTCGGTAATATCGTGTGCTATACTTACACCCGCTTCGCGCTCCAATTGCTCAACAAAACTGCTTAATTCCAGAGGCTCTATTCCCAGCGAGGCAAGCCTGGTACCCATTTCTAGAATCTCCCGGGGGTAAGCTATGCGTATTACTTCTCCCTGGTCCATTATGACAATCTGGTCTGCCTGAATAGCATCCTCCAGACTATGGGTAATTAGAACCAGAGTAATATTTAGCTCCCGCCGCATGGCCAGCAACAGAGTCAGCAAGTCTTTCCTGCTCCCAGGATCCAGCATGGAAAAGGGTTCATCTAAAACCAGATAAGCCGGTTGCATTACCAGGAGGCTGGCAATACCGACCTTTTGTTTCTGACCCCCGGACAAAAGATAAGGAGGATATTTCGCATAATCCTCCATTGATACCATTTTAAGAGCGGTATCTACTCTTTTTCTTATTTTGTCAGGATTAAGACCCAAATTCTCCGGCCCAAAAGCTATCTCTTCCTCTACCAGATTGGACAGCAACTGACTATCAGGATCAGGAAAAAGCAGCCCCACTCGTTTTCTTATCTCTACCAGATTGTTAGCCTCCAGACTGCTTAATCCATCAACGGTCACTTCCCCTGTATCGGGCAGAAGGAGACCGTTAAGTAAACGGGCCAAAGTTGATTTACCAGACCCGTTTTTTCCCATTATAGCCATAAATTGATTTTCCCTGATGTTCAGGCTTATATTCTTTACTGCAGGTCCTTTGCTCTGTGGATAGGTATAGCTAATATCACTGAGCCGGATCATTTCCTCCTATTCCACCAACTCTAAAATGGCCATGGGTGCGCCATCCCCTCGGCGATTACCCATCTTAATGATGCGGGAATAGCCGCCCTGACGTTCCTCATAGCGGGGAGCCAGGTCATTAAATAATTTATATACCACCGCTTCACTGGTAAGGTAGGACATGGCCTGCCTGCGGGCATGCAAATCCCCTCTCTTACCCAGGGTAATCATTTTATCAGCCAGGCGTTTGATTTCTTTAGCTCTGGTCTCGGTGGTAACAATTTTTTCTTTATCCAGCAGAGAAGTTACTGAATTCCTCAGTACTGATCTGCGGTGATCACTTCTCAAGCCTAATCTACGATAAGCCACCTGAGATCCTCCTTCCTAATCTTCTGGTTTCTTAAAGGTAAGGTCCAATTCCTTAAGCTTTCTTTCAATCTCTTCCAGGGACTTCTGGCCGAGATTTCTGATTTTACTCATCTCTTCCCGGGTTTTCTCGATTAAATCACCCACGGTATTAATATTAGCCCTTTTCAGGCCATTGGAAGCACGAACTGATAACTCCAGTTCTTCGATGGAAATTTCCAGTACCTTGTCCTTTTTCTCTTCCTCTTTTTCCACCAGTATTTCCACTTCAGCGTAAGTATCATTAATCTCCGTAAAGAGTTTCAGGTATTCGATTATTATCTGGGCTGACAGGCTGATAGCCTCTTCTGGACTAATACTGCCATTGGTCCATACCTCCAGGGTAAGGCTGTCATAGTCGGTTCTTTTCCCTACCCGGGCATTATCAACCGTATAATTCACCCGGTTTACCGGAGTAAAAATGGAATCAATGGGTATCAAGCCTACAATTTCTTCGGTTTTATAGGCTTGCTGGTCAGCACTGACATAACCCCGACCTCGCTCAACCATCAATTCTATCTCCATCCGGGCACCTTCATCCAGAGTGGCAATATGCAAATCGGGATTTAATACCTCCACCTCGGCGTCCCGGGTGATATCTGCTGCAGTTACGTTCTTTTTGCCCTGTTGTTCCAGGCGAATTATCTTGCGTTCATTGCCATCATATTTGAGGATAAGTTTTTTAATATTTAGAATTATCTCAGTGGTATCTTCAAGTATATTGGGCATAGTGGAAAACTCGTGCAATACTCCGTCTATTTTGACCGAGGTTACTGCTGCTCCAGGCAGAGATGATAACAATACCCGGCGCAGGGAATTACCCAAAGTGGTACCATATCCTCTCTCCAGGGGCTCAATGACAAATTTCCCGTAATTGGTATCGCTGTCTTTATCGACACACTCGATACGCGGTTTTTCCATCTCTAGCACTAATTTATCCCTCCTTACTATAGTAGAGGTGTTTTATCTAGAGTAGAGCTCTACAATCAACTGCTCGCTTACCGGCGTATCTATCTGCTCTCTCAAAGGATAGGCCAATACTCGACCGGTAAAGTTTTCTACGTCTACACTTAACCACTCGGGTGGAGTCTTATAGGCTGCCTGTTCCTTGATTTCCTGGAATTTGACCATTTCTTTGCTGGTATCCTTTACCTGAACAACATCCCCGACCTTTACCAGCATAGAAGGTATGGTAGCCTTCTTGCTATTAATATTCAAATGGCCATGGTTAACCAGTTGCCGGGCTTCTTTGCGGGAAGATGCAAAACCCAGCCGGTAAACTACATTATCCAGGCGCCGTTCCAACAAGATTAGCAGGTTGGTACCGGTAATACCCTGCTGGCGGTCTGCCTTTACAAAATAATTATGAAACTGTTTTTCCAGTATACCATAGGTTCTCTTGGTTTTCTGTTTTTCCCTTAATTGCAGGCCATATTCACTAACCTTCTGCCTGCGTCCCTGCCCGTGTGCACCTGGTGCATAGTTTTTTCTTTGTATCGCACACTTTTCCGAATAACACCTATCTCCCTTAAGAAATAGCTTTTCTCCTTCTCGGCGGCACTGGCGGCAAACTGCGTCTGTATATCTTCCCACTTTATACTATTACCTCCTTAAACCCTTCTTCTTTTCGGTGGCCGGCAGCCATTATGCGGAATGGGAGTAACATCCTTGATAGCGCTTACTTCCAGACCAGTAGCCTGCAGAGATCTAATCGCTGCTTCGCGTCCAGCACCGGGACCTTTTACATAACATTCCACTTCTTTTAATCCATGCTCCATAGCTGCCCGGGCGGCATTTTCTGCTGCCTGCTGGGCGGCAAACGGGGTGCTCTTAC